>DQNX01000103.1 GCA_015658965.1 Gammaproteobacteria bacterium | reverse complement strand
TATAAAGAAGCCGTCGGGCTAACTTTTTTGGAAAGCTCTTTGATCTGATTCGCATCAGGGATTAGAAAAAAATACGCCAAGGCGATGGTTGCGGCACCAAACCAAATAATTGAGTTTCTGGTTTTTTTTATTTGCACACAGTTTCCTTTGCCCTTATAGGCTTTAAATTGTTCATCATCGCATTCGTGATCGGTTTCAATAAAATTTTTCACCGCTACCCTTTTAGTTTTTGTTGTTTAAATTGGTGTCTTAAATACTTTGTGTATTAGGGCAACAATGCTGAGTAATAATACCAGAGCAACCGCACTGTGTAAAACTGCGATTATCATTGGCAATGACAACACCACGTTTAAAATGCCCAAAGTTATTTGCACAATCAACAAGCCACCAACCAGCACTAAGTTTGATTTAAGCTGTGTATAACTGCTAAATAAATAGATGAGCGTGCCAATTAGTATTGTGGTAATCAGCGCACCAACACGGTGCATCATTTGAATGCCAGCACGTGCTGAATTTTCTAATACGCCATATTCATAATCATGCTCGACACCAATTGGCCCCCAGTAGAGTGCGCCGACATAATCAACGCCGGGCCAGTATGAGCCCAAACACCTTGGAAATTCTTCACCACAAGATAAGGCCGCGTAGTTAGTAGAGGTCCAACCACCCAAAGTGATTTGCAAGCTGAGCACAACCAGCGTTATTAGTAACAGTATTTTGTGTCGTTTGAGTATGTGTTGATAAGTGATGGGTGGCCTATGTTGGTTAAGCAACATCCAAAACAGCAGTGCAGTTGTTACAAAACCCCCGATAAGGTGTGTGGTAACAATGCCGGGGTGCACCAACAGGGTTACTGTCCACATGCCAAATGCACCCTGCAACATCACAAACAAGGCGGTAAAGCTTGGCAGTCCAATTGGCTGATGATATTTCGGCTTACCTCGTAAAACCATAACGAATAAGACTAAAATCACCAAACCTAGGATGGATGCGGCGTAACGATGCACCATTTCTTTCCAGCCCTTGGCGACTTCTAATGGGCGCTCATAGCCTTCAAGTTTGGTGCCATCAGCCATATCTGGCACAATAAGTTGTCCGTAACAACCTGGCCAGTCAGGACAACCTAAGCCCGCATCGCTCAGACGAGTGTAAGCACCCAAGACCACCACAATAAGCACCAAGACGATAGAGATTTCCAGTATTTTTTTAAACATAGATATATGTAAAAGTTGAAAGTTAACGATGTTTTAATATAAAACCCTTTACACATTCATGCAAAGGGTTTTATAGCGACAAATTGAGTTTGTGTTATTTGAGTTCGCCAATCATGCTCTTGTAGGCGTGCCAAGTCGAATGAGCAATTACTGGGATTACAAACACCAGGCCAATAAAGTAGAAGTCAGCGGTTAACACCAAAGCACCTAAAACAAGAATACCGACCAGGGGCACCCAAATAAACATAATCACCAAGTTTGCCATGGCAGCTTTAAGGCTGGTTACTATAGCGGTGAATGGGTCACAATCTTTGTCTAACACCATCGGGTAAGAAAACCAGCTGATCATAAATGCAATCAGGCCAACCAAGGCTGTGTAAATAGAAAAAGTTATCACAAAGCCAGTATTAGCGCCACTGGTAATGTTGGCTAGAATGGCTTGCACCACGGTTTGATTCTCATTAACAATATTTAAAGAACCGGCATTAAAAATAGCATAAATTAGCGGTGTGAACATCATCCAAGCAACGGCAAGTACCACTAAGATAACCGACAGAAAGATGCTCGGACAAGAGCCGTTGGTTTTAAAGGCAGCACTCACCACTGAGCCAATACTTGGTTTTTCACCCATGGCCAATCGTCTTGATGCGTCATATAAGCTTATGGCAGAAAGGGGGCCTAATAATAAAATAATCACAGCTAATAAGGGTGCTGAAACATCGCCCAATGTTTCAGAAGTTTTTAAATAGTGCCACGAACCATAGGAAACAGCCGTGAATAATAAGCCACAAAAAATGGCCAAAATCGGCATGGCTAGAAGATCACTAACGCCTTGTTTTAACCAAGTAAAGGGCGCAGCTAAGCTAACTTTTTTGAGTTCGGCGGTTTTACCAAGGGTTGCTCGCATTCTTTCTGTTTGTGGCATTGCCATTTTATAATCGCCTCATGAACTGTATAGTTATTTAAAGATGCATTAAATCAGACCTTGATAAAGTTGTCAAGAAAATGACATAATGTACTGTTTTCTCAATTATGCTGAGAAATTATTATTTAATTAAGGACATAACAAAAAAATTCAGTATAATTTACAACAGTTTTTTAATGCGATTGCGTATTAACTAAATGAAAGATATTTATTTATTTGGAGGATTTATGAAAAGATTAACAACTCTTTTAAGCGCTCTAGTTGCCATGATGTCAACAAACGTGTTTGCTGAGTACGGCCTGAATATGACAGAAGGGGTGACCTCAATCAGTCATGATATTTATGATTTACACATGATGGTGTTTTGGATAAGTGTGGTCATCGCAGTGGTTGTATTTGGTGCAATGTTTTATTCTGTGTTTGCACACAGAAAATCAAAAGGCGCGGTAGCATCTCAATTTCATGAGAGCACTAAAGCGGAGCTTATATGGACGATTGTTCCGGTTATAATTTTAGTCGGTATGGCGATTCCAGCCTCTAAAGTATTGATCGATTTAGAAGACACGAGCAAAGCAGAAATGACCATTAAGGTTACCGGCCACCAATGGAAATGGCAGTATGATTACCCTAAAGAGGGCATTAGTTTTATTTCTAACTTGGCACAATCTTCTAAAGATGCAGTCACAGGCACAGACGCTGACCGTGAGGCTATCGGTAATTACTTACTTGAAGTAGACAATCATTTGGTTCTGCCTGTAGATACTTCTGTTCGTTTCTTAATCACCTCAAACGACGTGATCCATGCTTGGTGGGTGCCAGAATTCGGTGTGAAGCAAGATGCTAACCCAGGCTTTATTAATGATGCGTGGGCTAAGGTTGATGAAATCGGCACTTACCGCGGCCAGTGTGCTGAACTTTGTGGCAAAGACCATGGCTTTATGCCAATTGTGGTTGATGTGGTTTCTAAAGCAGACTACGCTAAATGGGTGACTGAGCAACAAGCAGCCGCAAAAGCAGCAACAGACAGTGCAAGCAAAACATGGTCTAAGGCTGAGTTAATGGCACAAGGTGAAGATGTTTACAACACTAACTGTGCTGGCTGTCATAAGAAAGACGGCTCAGGTATGCCGCCAATCTTCCCAGCAATGAAGGGCTCGCCAATTGCAAACGGTGCAGCTGCTGATCATATCGGTATGGTTCTGCACGGTAAGGGCGGCATGCCGACCTTTAAGATGTTAGGCGATGCAGACCTTGCAGCGGTAATTACTTATGAGCGAAATGCCTTTGGTAACACAGGCAGTGTTGTTCAACCTTCAGATGTTACATCTGCACGTTAATCAAAGTATTCAAGGAGAAATAATATGACAACAGCAACAGCTTCTCACGACGATCATCATCACGGCCCTGAAAAAGGCTTGATGAGATGGGTCAAGACAACGAACCATAAAGATATTGGTTCGCTTTACATGTGGTTTGCCTTCACTATGCTATTAGTAGGCGGTGCTTTCGCAATGGGTATTCGTGCTGAATTACTACAGCCGGGTATGCAATTGATGGACCCACATTTCTTTAATCAATTAACCACGATGCACGGTTTGATCATGGTATTTGGTGCAATTATGCCGGCCTTTGTTGGCTTGGGTAACTGGCTAATCCCGATGATGATTGGTGCACCTGATATGGCGCTACCACGGATGAACAATTGGTCTTTCTGGATTCTACCATTCGCTGGCGGTATCTTGTTAAGCACGTTCTTTATGGAAGGCGGCGCACCAGCATTTGGTTGGACGTTCTACGCACCGTTATCAACAACGTTTGCACCAGACTCTACTGACTTCTTTATCTTTGCAGTTCACTTATTAGGCTTCTCGTCAATTATGGGTGCAATTAATATTATTGCAACGGTACTTAACATGCGTGCGCCTGAGATGAAGTTAATGGACATGCCATTATTTGTATGGACATGGTTAATTACTTCGTTCTTACTAATTGGTGCGATGCCAGTATTGGCCGGTGCAGTAACCATGATGCTAACAGACCGTAACTTTGGTACCGCATTCTTTGATGCGACCGGTGGCGGCGACCCAGTATTGTTCCAGCACATATTCTGGTTCTTTGGTCACCCTGAGGTTTATATTATGATCTTGCCAGCCTTTGGTGTGGTATCTCATATTATTCCAACCTTTGCGCGTAAGCCGTTATTTGGGTATTCATCAATGGTTTATGCAACCGCATCAATCGCATTCTTGTCATACATTGTATGGGCACACCACATGTTCTTAACCGGTATGCCAGTAGCAGGTGAGTTGTACTTTATGTACGCCACCATGCTAATTGCGGTTCCTACGGGGGTTAAAGTCTTTAACTGGATCTCAACCATGTGGAGAGGTTCGATGACGTTCGAGGCACCAATGCTATGGGCGATTTCATTTGTGTTCTTATTCACCATCGGTGGTTTCTCTGGCTTAATGTTAGGTATCGTGCCAGCAGATATTCAGTATCACGACACTTACTTCGTGGTTGCACATTTCCACTATGTACTGGTAACAGGTGCATTGTGGTCAATCATTGCAGCAACGTTCTACTGGTTGCCTAAGTGGACGGGCAAGATGTACAACGAAACCTTAGCCAAAGTGCATTTCTGGTGGGCAGTGATTTCAGTCAACGTATTGTTCTTCCCTCAGCATTTCTTAGGGCTTGCAGGTATGCCGCGTCGTATTCCTGATTACTCATTACAGTTTGCAGACTTTAACTTTATCTCTTCAATTGGTGGTTTTGCATTCGGTGCATCGTTCATTCTGTTGACTTATATCGTGATTGATTGTGTTCGTAATGGTAAGCCAACTGGTGCTCGTCCTTGGCCAAGTGCAAAAGGTTTGGAGTGGACACTAGAGCCGAAAGCTCAGTACCATTCATTCAGTACACCACCATCAAGAAAGTTAATTGAGCAAGAGTCTCAAAATTCTTAATGGATGACAGAAGAAAAGGCGCCGTTATTACCGCGGTAATTGTAGGCGCTATAGCAATAGGAGTGTTTACAGCGACCATCGTATTTTATGGTGGCTGATTATGCAACAAAATAATAAAATAACAAAAGGGTTCTGGATAAAGTTAGTCTCAGCCCCCATATTGATGTTTTTCTTTGCTTATGCAATGGTGCCTATCTACGATATCTTTTGCGAGATTACCGGTTTTAATGGCACAACAGGTAGAGTTGATAGTGAACAACAATATGTGGTAGATGAGAACCGCAAGGTCGAGGTTAGTTTTTTTGCCATGACCATGGGTGGGTTTCCAGTACAGTTTGGGCCAAAGGTGGGTTCGATGGAAGTGATCCCTGGTAAGTTTTACACTGCCAGTTACATTGCCAAGAATAACACCGACGAAACAGTTGTTGGTCAAGCAATCCCTAGTGTCGCACCGACAGAGGCAGCACTTTATTTTAAGAAGTTAGAATGCTTCTGTTTTAATAGACAGGTATTCAAGCCACATGAAGAGGTAGAGATGATACTCCGATTTGTGGTGGAGCCAGAAATGGATAAGCGTATAAAAGATATAAGCTTGTCCTATAATTTTTTTAAACTTGAAAGTTAAAAAGAGGAAGAAACTATGAGCGAACAAGAGTATTACATACCAAACGGTACTTACTGGCCAATTATTGGCTCAATCGG
>DQNX01000166.1 GCA_015658965.1 Gammaproteobacteria bacterium | reverse complement strand
GTGGCTCAACTGGTAGAGTGGCGGTTTCCAAAACCGTTGGTTGGGGGTTCGAGTCCCTCCTTGCCTGCCATATTAAAGGTGTAATGTGAGTAAGAAAGTAGAAAGTCCAGTAAAGACAGAGTCATCCGTAGGAATGATTGTATCAATCCTAATTGTGGTGGGTTTTTTTGCGCTGTTCTATATAGATCCATTGGGGTTAAACACAACGCTATATAAAGTATTGGCTTTATTAGCGGGACTAGTATTGGCAGCGTTTGTATTTTTCAAATCGCCACAAGGTGCTCGTTTAAATACGTTTTTTAAAGAAACAAAAATTGAATTACGTAAAGTTGTTTGGCCAACAAAAGATGAAACCATTAAGACAACTGGCATGATTATGATTGCAGTTGTTATTGTGGCAATTTTCTTATGGATTGTTGATGCAATTCTAACTTGGGCTGTTCAGCTCGTCACAAACTAAAGGAATACGATGGCTAAAAGATGGTATGTTCTTCATGCAAGAAGTGGTTATGAAGCCAAAGTTAAAATTGCGATTGAAGAATCCGTTGCAAGAGAAGGTTTGGAAGATTTGGTTAGCGATGTTATGATTCCGACTGAGCAGGTGGTAGAACTGAAAGACGGTCAAAAGAAAACGGCCGAACGTAAGTTTTTTCCGGGTTACATGCTAGTCAATATGGAGTTAACTGAACCAAGCTGGTTGTTGGTAAAAAATACCAATAACGTGATTGGCTTTATTGGTGGCTCATCAGGAAAACCCTCCCCCATTACACAGCGTGAAGTCGATAAGATTATGGCACGCGTACAAGAAGGTGCTGACAAGCCAAAGCCTAAAGTGGCTTACCAACCGGGTGAAGAGATCTTGGTGATTGATGGACCATTTAACGAATTTAATGGTACCGTTGAAGCGGTTGATTACGAAAAAAATGTATTGAAAGTTGAGGTGTTGATTTTTGGACGCACAACTTCAGTAGAGCTTGAGTTTTCCCAAGTAGAGAAAACTTAAAAAAAGCAGCCCTCGGGTTGTGATTTAACAGGGGAGCTGAATAGGCGTCTGTACCCAAACATGAGGCAAAAACCTCAAGGAAGAAAAATGGCTAAAAAAATTGAATCTTATGTAAAGCTGCAGATTCCAGCACAAGAAGCAAATCCTTCTCCACCAGTAGGCCCTGCATTGGGACAACACGGTGTGAATATTATGGATTTCTGTAAAGCATTTAATGCACAAACACAAGACATCGATAAGGGTATGAAAGTACCCGTAGTGATTACGGTTTATAGCGATCGTAGCTTTACCTTTATTACTAAAACACCACCAGCCGCAGCATTAATTTTAAAAGTAACAGGTATTAAAAAAGGCTCTGGTGTGCCTCATACGGATAAAGTTGGCAAGATTACTCGCGCACAACTTGAAGAAATTGCAACGATTAAAATGAAAGATCTTAATGCAAATGACATAGATGCAGCGGTAAATATTATTGCTGGTACTGCCCGTTCGATGGGCATTGAAGTGGAGGCTTAAGCAGATGACACAATTAACAAAAAAACAAAAAGACATTGCAGCCAAGGTTGAAATGGGTAAGCGCTATTCAATTGAAGAAGCATTGGCATTAGTTAAAGAATGTGCAACAGCAAAATTTGACGAATCAATTGACATCAGTGTTAACCTAGGTGTTGATTCTAAGAAGTCTGACCAAAATGTACGCGGCGCAGTAGTATTGCCAAATGGTACCGGTAAAACGGTTCGTGTTGCGGTCTTTACACAAGGTGACAACGTTGCTAAAGCTGAAGCGGCAGGTGCAGATGTGGTTGGCATGGAAGACTTGATGAAAGCGATGCAAGAAGGCGATCTTAATTACGATGTTGTTATTGCTTCACCAGATGCTATGGGTGTTGTTGGTCGTTTAGGTCAGTTACTAGGCCCACGCGGTCTAATGCCTAATCCTAAGGTTGGCACAGTAACACCAGATGTCGCAACGGCAGTTAACAATGCTAAATCAGGTCAAGTACGTTACCGTACTGACAAGGCTGCTATTATTCATGCAGGCGTTGGTAAGGCCTCTTTTGATGTGCAAGCATTGACTGAAAATATTCAGTCATTGATGGAAGCTCTTAAAAAAGCCAAACCAAGCTCTGCTAAAGGTGTGTACTTTAAAAAAGTAAGCGTCTCTTCAACTATGGGTGTAGGCATCTGTGTTGATTTAGCAACGCTAGATATTTAGTAAAAGAATTCTTTGGGTCGTAGGGTGTTACCTTGCGTTCCTCAAAGACCATAGGTGTCATTATTCCTCCTGGGATTTTGACCTAAATGATTGGTAGCACAATCTGCCTATGTAGAGGGTACGTAAGTACTCTATGGCGAAAGTTGTAATAATATGACTTTCTTTTTATAAACTGTTCAGGAGAGGCAAATGGCTCTAAATCTTGAAGCAAAAAAAGTTGTTGTCGAACAAGTAAATTCACTAGCTAATAGTGCAATTTCTGTTGGCGTAGCTGAGTATCGCGGATTGACAGTTGGACAAATGACGATGCTTCGTTCAGATGCTTTGGATGCAGATGTTTCTTTACGTGTCGTAAAGAATACTTTAGCAAAAAAAGCACTGGCGAAGACTGAATGCGAATGTGTATTACCCGTTCTTAGCGGACCGGTAATTCTTGGATTTTCTCAAGAAGATCCAGGCGCAGTTGCACGTGTCTTCAATAACTTTGTTAAAGATAATGAAGATTTAGTCGTTAAAGGTTTGGGTGTTTCAGGTGAATTTGTGGAAGCAGATCAGCTAAAACGTATCGCAGACTTACCAACTAAAGATCAAGCGATTAGTTTGGTTATGGCGCTTATGTTAGCACCGGTTGAGAAACTAGCAAGAACTTTAAACGAAGTTCCGACAAAAGTAACTCGAGTGGTATCAGCAGTAGCACAACAAAAACAATAATTAATTAATATAAAAGGAGTAAATATCATGGCATTATCAAATGACGATATTTTAAATGCAATTGCAGACATGTCTGTAATGGATGTTGTTGAATTAGTTTCAGCAATGGAAGAGAAGTTCGGTGTATCTGCAGCAGCAGTAGCAGCACCAGCCGCAGCCGTTGAAGCAGGTGCAGCAGTAGAAGAGCAATCAGAGTTCGATGTTGTATTAACATCGTTCGGTGAGAAGAAAGTTGCGGTTATTAAAGCAGTACGTGGCATCACTGGCTTAGGTCTTAAAGAGGCTAAAGACATGGTTGAAGCGGCACCAACACCAATTAAAGAAGGTGTTGATAAAGCTGAAGCTGAAGATGTTAAAAAGCAACTTGAAGAAGCTGGCGCTAGCGTAGAACTTAAATAATTAGTTCTGTGTGTTACCCAAAATCCCCACAAGGGGATTTTGGTGTTTTATCGTAAGATCAAAAATTCTTACACATAATAGAAACCTTTGCATAAATATGAATAACCATTCTTATTTATGTAAAGGTCTCTAATAATCAACTAATACGAGGTATGCATGGCTTATTCATTCACTGAAAAAAAGCGAATTAGAAATAATTTTGGGTCAAGAGAATCAATTTTAACCGAGCCAGACTTACTGGCTATCCAGATCAATTCATTTAATGGCTTTATCCAAGCGGGTGAAAAAACAAAAAAAGATGTCGGCCTACATGCAGTATTTCAATCCGTTTTTCCGATAACGGCAGTTAACGGTTATGCCGAAATTGAATATGTCGATTACGAATTACAAAAACCAAAATTTAACGTCGAAGAGTGTAAATTACGAGGCGTCACTTTTGCCTCAACACTACGAGTTAAACTAAACCTTGTCTTATTTGATAAGAATGGTTCAACCTTAAAGAAAAAACGCCGAGTTAAACAAATCATAGAAGAAGATGTTTACTTAGGGCAACTACCTCTAATGACCGATACCGGTACTTTTGTTATTAATGGTACAGAACGTGTCGTGGTGTCGCAATTACACCGGTCTCCAGGTGTTATTTTTGAACACGATAAGGGTAAAACCCACTCTTCAGGCAAAATCTTATTCTCATCTCGTGTTATTCCTTACCGTGGTTCGTGGTTAGATTTTGAATTTGATCATCATGAACATTTATATGCACGAATTGACCGTCGTCGTAAATTACCAGTCACAACACTTCTACGTGCGATGGGTTTAAGTGCAATTGAAATTCTAGACACATTCTTTGCAAAAACCAGCATTAAGCTTAAAGCAAAATCTTGTGATATTGGACTTTTACCAAGCAAACTACGTGGTGTAATTGCAGAGTTTGATATTAAATCAGGCAAAGATGTTGTTGTTGAAAAAGGCCGTCGTATTACTGCCAAGCATACAAAAATACTGGAAAATGCTGGGGTTAAATCAATCAATGCACCACTGGAATACTTATTAGATAAAGTTATCTCACAAGACCTTATTGACAAAGAAACTGGTGAAATTTTATTTGCAGCAAATACGGTTATTTCCGAGGAAGTGTTAGAAGTCCTACGTGTTGACAAAGTTAAGAAAATTGAAATTCTCTATATTAATGAATCTAAAGGTGGTGCTTATATCTCAGATACATTACGTTTGGATGACACTCAAACTGAGCTTGAAGCACGCATGAGTATTTATCATGTGATGCGCCCAGGTGAGCCTGCAACAGAAGACGCGGTCAACTTGCTGTTTAATAATTTATTCTTCAAGAACGAACGTTACGACTTGTCCAGAGTGGGCCGTATGAAGCTTAATCGTCGTTTGGGTATTCAATCTGAAACAGGCGAACATGTGCTGACTAACGATGACATTGTCAGTGTGCTAAAATTATTAATTGACATTAAAAACGGTAATGATTCAGTAGATGATGTTGATACATTAGCTAATAGACGTGTAAGAGCCATTGGTGAAATGATTGAAAACCAATTTAGAATTGGTTTGGTTCGGGTAGAAAAATCAGTAAAAGAAGGGTTAAATCTAGCAGAAACAGATGAATTAACGCCGCAAGATTTGATTAACTCTAAGCCAGTATCGGCCGCCGTGAGAGAATTCTTTGGTTCTTCGCAGTTATCGCAGTTTATGGATCAGGTTAATCCTTTATCGGGTGTAACCCACAAACGTCGTATTTCAGCCTTAGGTCCGGGTGGTTTAACCCGTGAGCGTGCTGGTTTTGAAGTGCGTGACGTACATCCATCACATTATGGTCGTCTGTGTCCAATCGAAACGCCAGAGGGTCCAAACATTGGTTTGATTAATACCTTGGCCGTGTATGCTAAGACTAACAACTTTGGCTTCTTAGAAACCCCTTATCAAATCGTTAAAAATGGCAAAGTAACTGATGACGTTATTTACGTGTCAGCCATTGATGAACTTGAACAGACGATTGCACAAGCAAATGCTACTGTCAATGATAAAGGTCAGCTGATGGATGATTTGATTCCATGTCGTCGTAAGAATGAATTTGTATTGGTGAATTCTGAAGATGTAACCTTGATTGACATCGATTCTAAGCAAATAGCTTCAGTGGCTGCATCACTCATTCCATTCTTGGAGCATGATGATGCTAACCGTGCACTAATGGGGTCTAACATGCAACGTCAGGCAGTGCCTGTACTAAAAGCGGAGAAGCCGTTAGTGGGTACGGGTATTGAACGCGTTGTTGCGATTGATTCTCGAGTTTGTGTTATCGCCAAACATGGCGGTGTAGTCGAGGCAGTAGATGCTTCACGCATTGTGATTCGCGTTGATTCTAAGCAAGCAAAAGCCGGTGAATTAGGCGTTGATATTTACAATCTTGCTAAGTATTCTCGTTCTAATCAAAACACTTGTATTAACCAAAAACCTTTGGTAAGAACAGGTGATAAGATAGCTGAAGGTGATGTATTGGCAGACGGTCCATCAACCGATATGGGTGAATTGGCCTTAGGTCAAAACATGAAAATTGCCTTTATGCCATGGAATGGTTACAACTTTGAAGACTCAATCTTAATTTCAGAAAGAGTGGTACAAGAAGATCGGTATACCACCATTCATATTGAAGAATTAACCGCTTATTCTCGTGATACCAAGTTAGGTCCTGAAGAGATTACTGCAGATATTCCAAACGTCAGCGAGTCAGCATTAGCTAAGCTTGATGAAGTCGGTGTGGTTTATGTTGGTGCTCGTGTTAAGGGTGGCGACATCCTAGTAGGCAAGGTAACGCCTAAGAGTGAAACAGTACTTTCTCCAGAAGAAAAATTACTAAGAGCGATTTTTGGTGAAAAAGCCAACAGCGTTAAAGATACTTCACTGCGTATTGGCGCATCAAAGTCTGGTGTGGTGATTGACGTACAAGTCTTTACTCGTGACCGCGTTGAAAAAGATGCGAGAGCAATTAGTATTGATGAAGATCGTTTGGCAAAAATTAGAAAAGACATTGACGACGAATTCGGCATTATTGATGGCGACATCTATCGTCGAGTGCGTTTGAAACTTTCAGGTAATGTTGTTACTAAAGGCGCTGGCAAGATTAAAGCGGGTGACAAACTAAATGCTAAAGTCATGAAACCTTTAGACAACGCAGACGTTGCAAAACTTAAGGTTGAAGATGATGAGACTAATAAAGAAGTGGCAGCGTTGGTCAAACAAGCCAAAGCCAAGCAAGTTGAATTTGATAAATTCTTTGAAAACGAACGCGCTAAGATTGCCGAAGGTGCAGAATTGCCACCTGGTGTTATGAAGATGGTTAAGGTGTATGTAGCAACACGTAAAACCCTTCAAGTGGGTGATAAAATGGCTGGACGTCATGGTAACAAAGGTGTTATCTCACGTGTAAATCCAGTTGAGGATATGCCTTACCTTGCAGATGGCTCTACTGTTGATGTGGTACTTAACCCACTAGGTGTTCCTTCGCGTATGAACGTTGGGCAGGTGTTAGAAGTTCATTTAGGCTATGCAGCTAAAGGCTTAGGCTACAAAATTGCCGCAATGCTCGATGAAAAACGTACCGAGATGGTTAAAGAAATTAGAGATTTCTTAGATAAAGTCTACAACTCTTACGGTAAGCAAGAGGACTTAGTTTCCTTTAGCGATGAAGAAATTATCGAATTGGCTAACAACTTACGCGAAGGTGTGCCAATGGCAACCCCAGTATTTGATGGTATTAAAGAAGATGATATTAAATCACTATTGAAGTTAGCCGATCTTCCAGAGTCGGGTCAAGAGCAATTATACGATGGTCGTACAGGCGAAGCGTTTGATCGTCTAGTAACGGTTGGTTATATGCATATGCTTAAGCTTAATCACTTAGTAGATGACAAGATGCATGCACGTTCAACGGGTCCTTACTCATTGGTGACACAACAGCCACTGAGTGGTAAGGCACAGTTTGGTGGTCAGCGCTTTGGTGAGATGGAAGTATGGGCGCTAGAAGCTTATGGCGCAGCACACACGTTACGCGAGATGTTAACGGTGAAATCAGATGATGTTGCCGGTCGTGCGAAGATGTATAAGAGTATTGTTGATGGGGTTAACATAACCGAGTCAGTCATGCCAGAATCATTTAACGTGTTGGTCAAAGAGATTCGATCGTTAGGTATTGACGTTGAACTTGAGCAACACTAATTAGGAGAATCAGATGAAAGATTTATTACAAATTTTAAAACAGCAGAATAAAGAACAAGATTTTGATGCGATTCGAGTTGGACTGGCTTCTCCTGAGAAGATTCGTTCATGGTCATATGGCGAGGTAAAAAAACCTGAAACCATTAACTACCGCACATTCAAACCGGAAAGAGAAGGTTTATTCTGTGCTAAGATTTTTGGCCCAATGAAAGATTTTGAGTGCCTGTGTGGTAAATACAAACGCATGAAGTTCCGTAATGTAGTGTGTGAAAAATGTGGCGTTGAAGTAACATTATCTAAAGTGCGTCGTGAGCGCATGGGTCATATTGATCTAGCAGCACCAGTGGCACATATTTGGTATCTTAAGTCATTGCCATCACGCCTAGGCTTGTTGATGGATATGACACTTAAAGACATTGAACGGGTTTTATATTTCGAAGCCTTCTTAGTGACTGATCCGGGCTTAACACCTTTGGTTCATAAGCAATTATTAACAGAAGAGATGTATTACGATGCACTCGATGAATACGGTGATGATGAGTTTGAAGCGAAAATGGGTGCTGAAGCAATCCAAGACGTTTTAAAAGAAATGCAACTTGAAAAAGAAGCCGCTAACTTGCGTGAAGACAGCTTAAACACTAAGTCTCAAACTAAACTTAAAAAGTACAACAAGCGCTTAAAGTTGATTGATTCATTGATTCAATCGGGCAATAAGCCAGAATGGATGGTATTAACCGTATTGCCTATCCTTCCACCAGATTTACGTCCATTAGTGCCACTTGATGGCGGTCGTTTTGCAACCTCTGATCTCAACGATTTATACCGTCGTGTGATTAACCGTAACAATCGCTTGGGTCGTTTGTTAGAGTTAGATGCGCCAGAAATTATCGTTCGCAATGAAAAGCGCATGTTGCAAGAAGCGGTTGATTCATTGATTGATAATGGTCGTCGTGGCCGTGCGGTAATGGGTAATAACCGTCGTCCGCTTAAGTCAATTGCAGACATGATTAAAGGTAAGCAAGGACGTTTCCGTCAAAACTTACTCGGCAAGCGTGTTGACTATTCAGGTCGTTCAGTTATTGTGTGTGGTCCGTACCTTAAATTACACCAGTGTGGTTTGCCTAAAAAAATGGCGTTAGAGTTATTTAAGCCATTCATCTATAATCGCCTAATTACCAAAGGTTTGGCCTCCACAATTAAAGCCGCTAAAAAGATGGTGGAAAGTGAAATCCCTGAAGTTTGGGACGTTTTAGAAAAAGTGGTTCACCAGCATCCAGTATTGCTTAACCGTGCACCAACTTTGCACAGATTGGGCATTCAAGCATTTGAGCCGTTGTTAATTGAAGGTAAAGCCATTCAATTGCACCCTTTGGTTTGTGGCGCATTTAACGCTGACTTTGATGGTGACCAGATGGCCGTACACGTACCGTTATCTGAAGAAGCTCAACTTGAGGCAAGAACCTTAATGCTAGCCTCTAACAATGTATTACACCTTGCCAGTGGTGAGCCAATTATCGTCCCTTCTCAGGACGTTATTTTGGGCTTGTATTACATGACGCGTGATATGATTAACCAACCAGGTGAAGGCATGATCTTTGCCAATGCGACCGAAGCTTTAAATGCTTATGTGTCGGGCTCTGCTTCTTTGCATGCAAAGGTTAAATTACGTATTCAAGAGTATGAAAAAGTAGATGGAAAATATAAAGCAAGCACTAAGCGTATTATAGATACAACAGTTGGACGTGCAATTTTTTCAAGAATTCTACCCGCTGGTTTGTCGTATAATTTAATCAATAAAGCGATTTCTAAAAAGGTAGTTTCTAACTTAATTCATGTTTGTTACCAAACACAAGAGTTAAAAGACACGGTCATTTTTGCAGACCAAATGATGTACATGGGTTTCCAGTATTCGACTAAATCAGGCATTTCATTTTGTTCGAACGACATGACGATTCCAGGCACTAAAGCGGGCATGATTGAAGCCGCAGAAACACAAGTAAAAGACGTGCAAAAACAATATTCGCAAGGTGTCGTTACCGATGGTGAGCGTTACAATAAAGTGATTGATATTTGGTCGCGTACTTCTGAAAAAGTGGCAAAAGCCATGATGGATGAAATCGGTTTTGACGATTTTGTTAACGCTGATGGAAAAACTGAAAAGCTACCCTCGTTTAACTCGGTATACATGATGGCTGATTCTGGCGCTAGGGGTTCTCCAGCACAGATGCGTCAATTAGCAGGTATGCGTGGTCTAATGGCCAAGCCAGATGGGTCAATTATTGAAACACCGATCACTTCAAACTTCCGTGAAGGTTTGAATAACATGCAGTACTTTATTTCAACACACGGAGCACGTAAAGGTCTAGCTGATACGGCACTTAAAACAGCAAACTCGGGTTACTTAACCCGTCGTTTAGTCGATATTGGCCAAGATCTTGTGGTTAATACAGATGATTGTGGTACTGAAAATGGACTCACCATGAGGGCCTCTATTGAGGGCGGTAACATTGTTCAAACACTCGGCGCTGCAGTATTGGGCCGGGTAATGGCTGAAGATGTGTTAATCCCAGATTCAACTGAAGTGTTCTTACCTAGAGGTCATTTAGTGACTTTAGAAGATTCAGACAAAATTAATGAATTGGGTGTTGAGTTAATTAAAGCTCGCTCCACCATTACTTGTGACGTTCGCTATGGTGTTTGTTCATCTTGTTATGGTAATGATATGGCACGTGGTCATAAGATTGGCGTTGGTGAGGCCGTTGGTGTGATTGCAGCGCAGTCTATCGGTGAGCCAGGCACACAGTTAACCATGCGTACGTTCCACATTGGTGGTGCAGCTTCTGCATCAACCGCAGTAAGTAGTATCAATGTTAACGTTGATGGTACGGCAAATTTTGTAAATCTTAAATCAATTACCAATGATAGCGGCGATTTAATTGTCATTTCACGTTCGACTGTAGTAACGATTCGCAACATCAAAGGTCAAGAAGTTGAACGTTATAGACTGCCATACGGTGCGATTGTACATGTAAAAGAGGGGGGTTCAGTCAAGGCAAAAGATAAGCTTGCTAACTGGGATCCGCATACGCACCCTATTATTTCTGAGCAAGCTGGCCGTGTGATTTTTGTAGACTTTGTTGAAGGCATTACCGTTAACAAAAATACAGACCCACTAACCGGTCTAACCTTCTTTGAGATGATTGATGAAGCTGAAAGATCAGTGGCAGCAAAAGGCCTTAAGCCATTAATTAAGATGGTGGATGAGAACGATACTGAAATGGTGTTGTCAACGCATTACTTACCATCAGAAGTTAAGATTAACTTAGAAGACAATCAAGTCATTAGTGCTGGTGAAGTGTTAGCTAAGATTCCAAAAGACCAGTCTAAGACCAGTGATATTACCGGTGGTCTGCCACGGGTTGCTGATTTATTTGAAGCACGTAAGGCTAAAGACCACTCAATCCTAGCAGAAGTAAGTGGTGTGATTAGTTTTGGTAATCCAACCAAATCTAAAGATCGCTTAGTGATTACTTCGAAAGAAGGTGAAGCGACTGAAATGATGATTCATAAATGGCGTCAAATTAACGTTTTTGATGGTGAAACCGTCGAAAAAGGTGATGTGGTTTCTGATGGTCCGTCTAACCCACATGACATCTTACGTTTATTAGGTGTTGAGGCTTTGGCAAACTACGTTGTAAAAGAAGTTCAAGACGTATATCGCCTGCAAGGTGTGAAGATCTCAGATAAGCATATTGAGGTTATTGTAAAACAAATGTTGCGTAAAGTTGAAGTGCTAGACGCCGGTGATTCATCATTTGTTAATGGTGAGACTGCTGAGTACTCCCGTGTTATTGATGCCAATAAACAATTAACGGCGCAAGGCAAAGATCTGGTGATTTACCAAAGATTGTTAATGGGTATTACCAAGGCATCTTTAGCAACCGAGTCATTTATCTCTGCGGCATCGTTCCAAGAGACAACTCGAGTGCTAACAGAGGCTTCAACCACAGGTCGGGTCGATACACTACAAGGCTTGAAAGAAAATGTGATTGTGGGTCGTTTGATTCCTGCAGGTACTGGCTTTAAGCACCATCAAGCACGTCGTGCTAAGCGTGCTGCAAGTATTATGCAGACAGCAGATGCAGAAGCAGCGCTTTCACAGCAGTTAAGCGAAGTAGAAGAAGCATAAGAGTAGTTATAAACACTACTAACACAAAAAACCGCAGTCATTATGACTGCGGTTTTTTTTCGTCCACTATTAAGACACACGTGCCATATAAACAGCCCTTGGTATAAAATGCGATTATGAAACAGGCCTTTATACAAATATGAATAAAATAAATTTTGATCAATATGTGGCAGATGGATACAACCATATACCCGTATATAGAGCCGTTGCCATTGATACGGATACCGCATTAGGCTTGTACTTAAAATTAGCCAACAACCCTTATTCTTATTTATTTGAATCGGTTCAAGGCGGTGAAAAATGGGGCCGTTATTCGATGATTGGCCTGCATGCTCAAACCGTTATTAAAGTATTTGACCACGAAGTCCGTATTGAACAAGAAGGTGAGTTATTTGAATCAACCCAGGTGGATGATCCATTGACATGGGTTGAACAATATTTAAATCAATTCAAAGTCCCTCAATTAGAGGCGTTACCCGATTTTAATGGTGGCTTAGTAGGGTACTTTGGTTATGAGATTATTCGTTATATCGAACCAAGACTGTCCAATATCGACAAACCTGACGAACTCGGTGTGGCCGATATTCTGTTGATGGTATCAAACGATTTAGTGGTGTTTGACAATTTGCTTAATCAGGCTTTTGTGATTACGCATATTGATCCGAGCCAACAAAGCTATGAGGATGCCGAGGCTCGTTTAGATGAAATAGGCAAACAAATTGAGCAACCGTTGGTTTCATTTCCCTATCAATCTGATCAAATTACCGAACAAGATTTCACCTCAAGTTTTGGTGAAGAAAATTATAAAACAGCGGTTAAACATATTCAAGATTACATTATTGCTGGCGATGTGATGCAAGTAGTGCCTTCACAAAGACTCAGCTGTAAATTTAGCGCACCACCGGTTGAACTTTATCGTCAATTAAGGCGACTCAATCCATCCCCTTATATGTATTATCTCAATTTGGGTGATACCGCGATTGTTGGCTCATCACCAGAGATCCTCACTCGAGTGGATGGTGATAGACGCGCAACCGTTCGCCCAATAGCCGGCACACGCTCTCGTGGTGCTAACGAACAAGAAGATTTAGCCCTTGAAAAAGAATTACTGGCTGATGAAAAAGAAATCGCCGAGCATTTGATGCTGATTGATCTCGGCCGTAATGATCTCGGTCGTATTGCCAAAACCGGTACAGTCGAGTTGACCGATAAAATGTTTGTTGAGCGTTATTCACATGTCATGCATATTGTTTCAAACGTTGAATGTGAGCTTCAAGACAACATGAGTGCCATGGATGTGCTTAAAGCAACTTTTCCGGCAGGCACACTGAGTGGTGCGCCAAAAGTACGTGCAATGGAGATTATTAATGAAGTTGAACCCCTCAAGCGTAATATCTATTCGGGGGCGATTGGTTATTTATCTTGGCATGGGTGTATGGACATGGCAATCGCTATTCGTACTGCAGTGATTAAAGATGAAACACTCTACGTGCAAGCGGGGGCAGGCATTGTTCATGATTCGGTACCTCAATCTGAGTGGGATGAAACCTTGCATAAAGCACGTGCATTGATTAAAGCGGCTGAGCAAGTGTAGCGCATTAAGGTTGGCACTATATTAGAGTCTGTATTCCAAGTACAATTTGATCAGTTTTCTAATTTTATACCCCCAAAGAGATAGTTAAAATACCTCTAATAGACCCTGCATCTATTAGAATTATCGTTAACATACATACGCTGGTAAGGTTTTAACTCTCTATACAGGGGTTAATTTTTTTTATATAAAGAGGAGAGAAACATGAAGAAAACCATTTCTTATAT
>DQNX01000128.1 GCA_015658965.1 Gammaproteobacteria bacterium | reverse complement strand
AGGTCCACAAGCGGCTAACGTACACCCACAATAGTTTATCTAAATTATTGTCGAAAGCCCAGCCTAAGTGCTGGGCTTTTTATTGTCTAAAATTCGTTAAAATAACACTATGAAAACATTTTATTGGTATGACTATGAAACTTTTGGCATTAGCCCAAAAATGGATCGAATCTCGCAATTCGCTGGTATTCGCACGGATGAAAATCTAAACATTCTTGATGAGCACATGTTTTATTGCAAGCCAACAAACGACTGCCTGCCGTCACCAGAAGCCTGTGCAGTAACCGGTATTAGCCCGCAACACTGTGAGCGTAAAGGCATGATAGAACACGCTTTTATTAAGAAAATAAATACTGAATTCTCGACACCAAACACTTGTATTGTTGGCTACAACTCAATTCGTTTTGATGATGAATTTACTCGCTACACTTTGTATCGTAACTTCATTGATCCTTATGCCTGGCATTGGAAAAATGGCAATACCCGCTGGGATATTCTTGACGTGGTGCGTTTGTGTTACGCGTTAAAAAAAGAGTCCAGCCTTAAATGGGTGCATGATGACAGTGGCAAGCCAATTTTCAAGCTAGATCAGCTATCTATTGCCAATGGCATTGAGCATACTGACGCGCATGATGCACTGGCCGATGTTCGCGCTACCATTGCGATTGCAAAAATTATTAAAGACACACAACCGCAACTGTTTGATTATGCGTTTAGCTTGCGTGAGAAAAAAACAGTCGAAGCCAAAATTCAACTATTTGAGCCGATGTTGCACACCTCTGGCATGTACTCTGCTGTGTTATCTTGCACGCGCCTAGCGGTTGCATTGGCTTATCATCCACAGTACAGCGACCGTGCCATTGTTTTTAATCTTGATCAAGATCCCAGTATTTTGCTAGAACTTGAAGTTGAGGAATTAAAAACCTTAATGTTTACCAAGCAATCTGAGCTGCCAGACGGGGTTAAGCGCCTAGAGATTAAAGATTTAATCTTTAACAAAAGCCCGATGTTTGTGCCCAACGTTCATAAACTCGATCCAAAAGTTGTGGCACAGCTGAAAATTGACTGGGATACTTGTATTAAACGTTTGTCTTTTATTAAAGACAATCAAAGTGCCATTAGCAATGTTGTGCAAGCACTTTATAAAAATGACCAAGAACGCATTAAATCAACTGATGCTGATCAAGCACTGTATGACGGTTTTATGGATAACGCTGATAAACGCCTTGGCGACCAAGTACAAAGCCTTAGTACGGATGAATTAAAAAACTTTCACCCAAAGTTCAAGGATCAGAAGCTTAACACGCTGTTGATGCATTTTAAAGCCAGAAACTACCCTGAAACGCTGAGCGATGACGAAGCAGAAGATTGGTTTGAGACTATTCAAGGTCGAGTTCAGGCGGGTGAAAATGGTTACTTAAATATCGACCAATATTTTCAACGCATAAACACACTGCGACAATTGCATCCTGATAAAGATACCCTGTGGTTACAGCTTGAAAATTATGGAGAGTCTTTCTTTTAGGATTTTTTATTAGCTCGTTTTGCTATTAACTTAGATATCTGGTATAATATTCGTCAATCAAGAAATTAAGCAAAAGAGAAGAATGAACGCTGAGACCCGCTTTGAGATGTTTAGAAGATTGTTGGAAAAGATACCTAATCCAACCACAGAATTAAACTATTCCACCCCATTTGAACTATTGGTTGCTGTTACTTTATCAGCGCAAGCAACGGATAAGAGTGTCAATAAGGTTACGGATAAATTGTTCCCAATTGCCAACACACCTGAGGCAATTTTTGAATTGGGTGAAGATACTTTACGCAATACCATTAAAACCATTGGTTTATTCAACTCAAAAGCCAAGCATATTATTCAAGCGTGCAAGATTCTAATCGATAAGTTCGATTCAAACGTACCGGAAACACGCAAAGAATTAGAAGCATTACCAGGTGTTGGCCGTAAAACAGCTAATGTGGTTCTTAATACGGCTTTTGGCCACCCTACCATTGCCGTTGATACGCACATCTATCGCGTAGCCAATCGTACTGCAATTGCTAGCGGCAAAACAGTACTAGAGGTTGAGAAAAAACTGGTTAAGTTTATCCCTGATGAATACAGAGTTCCTGCACACCATTTAATGATCCTACACGGTCGTTACACTTGTAAAGCACGCGCGCCACAATGCACCGATTGTATCTTATTAGACCTTTGTGAGTACGAAGAAAAAAATCTCTAACAGCTAGGCCTTATAATAGAGTTTATGCTTTATACGCAAGACAGAACTCAACAACGACAATTCCTTGCCAATGCCTGGCAAAAATTTTTAGATAAAAAAGTACTCGACCCATTAGAAAATCAACTCACACAAGTGATTGAGATGCACCCTGAGTACCACAAACTTATCAGCAATACTGAATCTGATTTTTTTCCTGAGAGTGGTGAAGTTAACCCTTTTTTGCATATTAACTTGCATTTATCGTTAAGAGAGCAACTGTCGATTAGCCAGCCAAAAGGCATCAACGAATACTATCAAAAAATACTGGAAAAGGTTAAAGATCCACATGAAGTCGAACATCTGATGATGGATTGTATTGCACAGATGATTTTCTCATCACAAAAAAATAACGCACCGATGGATCATCAAGCCTACATTCGCTGCTTAGAAGATCAATCAAATCAGTAGAACTCATGTCCATTGAGTCACATATTGAACAACACCTAAATCAACAAGTTATAGTCAAACAATCCGTTAGTACCGGGTTATTTGAAGCTTACCAAGTTGTATTGAGTGACAATAGCAAGATTTTTTATCAAATATCAATCACATTCTAATCGTCAACTGATAGATGAAGGCGAAGAGCTGATATTGTTAGGCAAGACTATTCATACGCCTATGGTGCTAGCTAGCTGTGAAAAGTGCTTAATACTTGAATGGATTGACACGATTAAAAATCCAAATATGCAGTCGCAAATGGGAGTTGCACTTGCGAATCTACATCAAAATCACCACCAATATTTTGGCTTTCATATTGATAATAAGATCGGACAAACTCCCCAACTAAATGCAGTTGGTCAAAATATTAATAATTGGTCATATTTTTTTTGGGAGTATCGTCTACTCTATCAAATAGAATTAGCCCATCAAAACAAACAAATCGACCAATTTGAATACCAACAACTATTAAAGATAAAGGATAAACTTCCCTCCTTGTTGGGGGATAAGATTACACCGGTATTGTTACATGGAGACCTGTGGTCAGGTAATGTCTTAAGTGGGGAAAACCATCCTTATTTCATCGATACAGCTAGCTATTATGGACATCGAGAAATCGATTTTTCACTCACTTTTATGTTCGGCGGTTTTGATGATAATTTTTATCAGAGCTACAATAAAGCTTACCCGTTAGACAGTGGTTTTGATAGAAGAAAGCCACCGTATATGCTTTATCACTATCTAAATCATTTGAATATTTTTGGTCGTGGCTACCATGGCAATGTTATGGATTGCGTAAAAACAATCAACAACTAACTAGCCTTCCAATTCACAAAATTGGTTAACAATTGCAAGCCATCATGTTGAGATTTTTCTGGATGGAATTGTACTGCAAACATGTTGTCCTGCGCAATTGCACACGTAAACTCAACCCCGTAGTTGGTCGAGCCTGACACCACTGATGAATTGCTTTCTTTAACATAATAGCTGTGTACGCTATAAAAACGAGAATTATCCTCAATATTATGCCAAAGTGGATGATCTATTTCTTGTTTAACGGTATTCCACCCCATGTGTGGGATTTTAAGATCACTTTTTTCAAATTTAACCACTTCTCCTGGAATTATTGACAATCCGTCAATGCCACCATTTTCTTGGGAATGATCAAATAAAAGTTGCAATCCTAAGCAAATACCTAAGAAAGGTTTTTCCTGCGCAGCTTGCTTGATTACATCAACCAAGCCGTGTTCATTCAGCGCTTGCATACATGCGCCCATGGCTCCTTGACCAGGAAACACCACACGATCAGCCTCTGTGATTAGCTTTGCATTATCAGTAAGAAAAACCTGGTCATTGGGTGCAACGTGTTCAATGGCTTTTTTTACACTGCGCACGTTGCCCATGCCATAGTCGACGATGGCTATGGTCATGGTTTATAAGCTGCCTTTGGTCGATGGGATAACGCCTGCTTGACGCTCATCGGGTGTTACCGCCATGCGCAATGCTCTACCAAAAGCCTTAAAAATAGTTTCAGCTTGGTGGTGAGAATTCACACCCTTGATATTATCAATGTGTAAAGTTATTAAGGCGTGATTAACAAATCCTTGAAAAAACTCACTGATAAGATCCACATCAAATGTACCGATCATCGCTCGGGTAAAACTCACATTCAGCTCTAACCCGGGACGGCCAGATAAATCTAGCACTACACGTGATAAGGCTTCGTCTAATGGCACATAGGCGTGCCCATAACGGGTAAATCCTGCCTTATCTCCAGCTGCTTGAGAAAAAGCTTGGCCCAAGGTAATGCCGATATCCTCAACACTGTGGTGATCATCAATTTGTGTATCACCATCACATTTAATGTTTAAATCCATTGAACCATGACGAGCAATTTGATCCAGCATGTGGTCTAAAAATGGCACACCTGTGTCAATATTTGCTTGGCCAGTGCCATACAAATTGAGCTCGACATTGATGTCTGTTTCGTTGGTTTTTCTTGATACTTTAATCATAGTCATATTGTTTATAAGTACTCTTCAATCAAAATTTCAGCAATCTGAATGCTGTTAAGTGCTGCACCTTTGCGAATATTATCAGAAACTACCCATAAGTTGAGACCTTTATCATGAGATATATCTTCACGAATACGGCTTACAAACGTGTCATCATGGTTAGTGGCCTCAACAAATGGTGTGGCATAGCCGCCATCTTCACGTTTATCCATCACCGTTACGCCATTTGCCGCAGATAAAATTTTAGTGGCTTCAGCGGCTGTAATCTTGATCTTAGTTTCAATGTTAATGGCTTCAGAATGGCCGTAAATAACAGGGACACGTACAGCAGTTGGATTAACTAGAATATTTTCGTCTTCAAAAATCTTTTGCGTTTCCCACACCATCTTCATCTCTTCTTTGGTGTATCCATTGTCTTGGAACACATCAATATGAGGCACCACATTAAATGCAATTTGCTTTGGATAAACCTCAACATCAACATCTGTATCGCCACTCAACAGCTTGGTTGTTTGATTGATTAGTTCAGAAATAGCCTCTTTGCCCGAACCCGATACCGCCTGATAAGTAGCCACATTGATACGCTCAATACCCACGGCATCATAAATTGGCTTAAGCGCCACCAGCATTTGAATGGTTGAGCAGTTAGGATTAGCGATTATATTGCGCTTAGTGTAATCGGCAATTGCATGTGGGTTGACCTCTGGCACAACCAAAGGAATGTCTTTATCTCGCCTAAAATGCGCTGTGTTGTCAATGACCACACAACCCGCTTCGGCCGCAATCGGTGCGTATTTTTCAGAAATGTGTCCGCCAGCAGAAAACAATCCAATTTGTACTTGGGTGAAATCAAAGCTGTCTAAGTCTTGCACTATCCAGCTTTTGCCCTGACAAAGTACCTTCTTGCCTGCCGAGTTAGCACTGGCTAATGGGTATAAATTATCAATAGGAAAATTGCGCTGTTCCAAAATTGAAAGAATGGTTTCGCCCACAGCACCTGTTGCGCCAACAACGGCAACGTTAAATTTCTTGATCATAAGTGTAAAAATTGAAAATTATAAATCTCAGGTATTATACTTGATTGTCAATGTCGATAAATTGATGCTTAAGATCAAATTTATCACTTAAATGTTGGCATAGAGCTTGTACACCATAACGCTCGGTTGCATGATGACCTGCCGCAATAAAGGCAATATCATTTTCTTTAGAAATGGCAGGGATTTGTTCGGATACTTCACCCGTTAGGAAAATATCCGCATTAACATCAATTGCATGCTTGATATAACTTTGCGCCCCACCCGTGCACCAAGTAATGCGTTTAAGCTGTTTGTTGTCATCGCCAAATACCAAAGGCGCTCTGTCCAATGCTTGACTAACCGTTTGTGAAAAATCTACCAAACTTGTATTGACTTCACCCTGCCAGACCAGAGTTTTTCCGATGGGTGTTGGGTTCTGAATGCCAAGTTTTTTTGCGAGTTCAATATTGTTGCCCACCTCAGTATGTGCATCGAGTGGCAGATGATAAGCAAATAAATTAATATTATGGGCGAGTAACTGAGCAATTCTATTGCGCTTTATACCGACAATATTAGCCGCTTCATTTTTCCAAAAAAAACCATGATGGACAAACAAAGCATCCGCTTTTTCATCAATCGCGCGTTCAATTAAATCTAGATTAGCACTCACGCCAGAAATAATATTGTTAATTTCCGTACACCCCTCAATCTGCAAACCATTCGGACAATAATCATCAAACTGATTGACGTCCAAATAATCAGTGCAATATTTTGCTAGCGCTTGTCGATTAATCATAGTAAGCCTTTACAAGTTTGATAAACAGTGTGTTTTCTTCAGCACTGCCAACAGTAACACGCAAGCAATTATCCAAGTTTGGTGCGCTGCTTAGATTTTTAATCAGCACCTTGTTGTCTTTTAAATAATCAAATAATGCATTGGCACTCGGTGCTTTAAACAAAATGAAGTTTGCCTGAGAAGGGTAAATAATTAAACCATCAATAGCTTTGAGTGCTGATGACAAATTAGCACGCTCAACAAGGATTGCCTTGGCATTTTTATCAATCTCATCTTTTTCTTGTAATAAGAAATTAGCACTGACTTGAGTTAAAGTATTGATGTTATAAGGCAATCTTAGTTTGTCTAATTCAGCCACTGTACCTTTAGAGCCAATCAATAAGCCCAAACGTAAACCAGCAAAACCAATTTTGGAAACAGTTCTGAGCAACACGAGGTTTGGATACTGGGCGATATCACCTAGAAAACTGTCTTCTGCATAAGCATAATAAGCCTCATCCAACACCACCATTGCATTGGTTGAAGTGATAATTACCTCAATTGCACTGCGATCAAACGCATTGCCAGTTGGGTTATTTGGATAAGCAATGAAAATAAGTTTTGGATTGTGTGTCTCTATGGCGGATAACGTGGCTGATAAGTCAATCTCAAAATCATCATTCAAATTAACGCCTTGATAATTCAAACGCGTGAACTTTGCAATCATGCCATACATGACAAAGCTGGGCTCAATACTCAAAATTGTATCGCCCGTTTCACAAGCCAATGCCAACAACTGAATCAATTCGTCCGAACCATTGCCCAATAACACGCCAAATTCAGCTGGAATGTTCATCAATTCACGCAGTGTTTGCTGCAGTTCATCAGCACCAGGATTGGGGTATCGATTCAGATTGGCTTCTGCTAAATAGGCTAAATACTGGCCAATTAATGCATCTGGCAAAGGGAATGGTGACTCCATTGCATCGAGTTTAACCATATCATCAGACGCAGGCACGTGATAAGCACTAATTGCTTGAATGTCAGAACGTAACCAATTGTTAATAAAACTCATTATTTGGGTAATTCTCGATTAGGATGATATTGCATTTTACCTATACTCTTTGCATTTAACAGGCTTTGGTAAGTGTAGTCTAATGCACGCTTACAAGCAATATCTACATCAACACCTGATGCCAATAAAGCACTGATAGCGCTTGATAATGTACAGCCAGAGCCATGATATTGGCCGGGTAATTTAACATACGTAAACCGCTCCACACATTGTGCATGGTGATATAGGCGGTGCTCTATCTCATCTTCTGACGTATCTGTTGTGGTCAGCAATACCCATTCACAAGGCAAAGATTCAATGGCTTGTTGTTCATCGTCTATCGATGACAACACATTCAGTTCAGCAACATTGGGGGTCAGCACTTTAACCATTGGTAGCAACGCTTGTTTAAGGCTTTTTAGCGCTGATTTATCTAATAATTGCTGACCGCTACTGGCACTCACAATCGGGTCAAGCACAAGCGTTAGCGCTTCGCAGGTTTTTAATAAAGAGGCAATCGTTTGAATTTGTAAATCGGATGACAACAGCCCAATCTTCACCACTGAAAAATCTAAATCATCTTTAAGGTGATTAAATTGCTCAGCAATGAGCTTTTCGTCAACCATCTGTGTTGATTTGACCGATTGCGTATTTTGCACTGTGAGTGTTGTAACAATCGGCAATGCAGTTACGCCAAATTGATTAATGGTTTCAATATCAGCACTAATGCCTGCCCCGCCACAAGGATCAAGGCCAGAGAAAACTAAAACAGAGTCTAGCACGTTGCGCTACTGAGATTCTTTTTGAATCAAGTAATCCACCACTTTAAATAAACGTTTTTCACCGCCAGCATGTTTAGTATCTACCCAGTATTTTCCATTCACAATAAACGTTGGGACGCCGCTGGTTTTATACTTGACCGTATTAAGCTTAGATTTATTAACTTTAATGCGTACTGAAAATGACTTAAATGCATTGCTGGCCTGAGTTTTATCTACGTCATTATCAACCAACCAATCAATAAAATCTTCGGTATCAACAAAGGCAGTTTTGTGCAAATGGATGGCATCAAACAAGGCGCCGTGTAGTCTATCCACTTCGTTTAATTGTTCAAGTACATAATAAAAAATTGCGCCGTTTACCCAACGATCAGAAAATACCGCGGGTTGGCGAATGAATACAACCGAATCAGGGCGTTTTTTCAGCCAATTTTCGACCAATGGTTCAACATTAAAACAATGTGGGCAATAATACCAAAAGAGCTCTCGAACTTCAACCTTGTCGCCCGTTATCGTTTTAACGGGCTTGTCTAACACCACATAATCATTGCCCGCGGTAAAATTCGCTACCGCAAAATGGGTGTGGATAGAGACAAAACAAACAACAACAAAAGAAAGGATTTTTTTCATAATTTTCTGACCATTATTGAAGAACTTGATTGATATTATACTGCGTTAAATCGTATTCGTTGTCAGATTGAAAACTTTTCCATAGCTCTTGGTAAGT
>DQNX01000105.1 GCA_015658965.1 Gammaproteobacteria bacterium | reverse complement strand
TATTTAACCTATCTTTTTAGAGAAAAATAGCAACAATAAAATTGTAACCGAAATGTTAAATTTAAGTGTACAAAACGCTACATGTTTTTTCGTGAATTCCTGAACTTATTCAATCATAAAATATTAGTGAATTGATTTTTTACAAGCAAAAAATCTTATTTCCATTTTTATTTTGAATAATCAAAGGAGAGAACAATGAAACTACGCAGTACACTTTCTAAGTTGTCATGCGCGTCAGCTTTTGCACTTGGCGCAATGCTGACTTTGAGCCCCGCAGCCAATGCAATGAAACTAAAGCAACAAAACTTACAAGAGATGGCCGTTGAGTCACAGAGCATTATTGCCGGTCAGGTGGTAAGCGTAACAGATGGTTTTGATAACAATCGTCCATTTACCGAGATAGCAATTCAGGTGTCTTCAGATGCTAAAGGCAAGTTAAAAGAGGGCTCAACTTATACATTTCGCCAATTTGGTTTGATTAAGCCTCGCTCAATGGGCAACGGCAAAGTGTATTTAGGTGCGACACCAGAGGGCTTTTCTAAATGGCGTGAAGGCGAACAAGTGATTGCCTTTATGTATAAGCCAGCATCAATCACAGGGTTTCAAACGACCGTTGGTTTAGCTCAAGGTAAATTTGTAGTACGCAATGGCAAAGTAGAAAACATTTTTGCTAACAAAGGCGTTTTTGAAGGGTTAGATACCAGCAGCTTATCAGCAGAGCAACAAAATCTCTTAACCACACCAGGTGCAGTCGATGTGGGAGTTTTTATGGATTTAGTAGGTGAACTGTCTGGAGTACAGCAATAATGAAATTTTCTAAAATCGCAGCAGCATTAACCCTTGCAACTATTTCAACAGGTGCGTTAGCCGGTGGCCCACTTTATATTCATGAACCGACAATGCAGCCATATAAATGGGACACCTCAAAAGGCAGTATTCCAGTGTGGACAGATGGCGGCCAACTTATCAAAGATAAAGACGGTAACGATGTCGAAACCTTCACTGTACTTGAAAAAGGCACTGTATTTAACGTTGATGTTACCTTACCTGATGGCACAGTGATCCCTGCATACACTGAACTTGACCGAGATTATACGTTTTTAACGATTGAGCAAGCCAACAAAGTAACGGCGAATGCTGTGAAAGAGTGGTCTGATGTAGAAACGTCGACTTTCGAGATGTCAGTACAGGGCACGATTTTTGAGAAAACAGGCATTGCGGATGTGACAGCAGAAAATGTTGATCAAATTTATGGTGTTGAAAACGGTTATGGCTTTTGGGTCAATTACGACACTGATGGTGGCATTTTAGAAAACTATTTTGGTGTGCCAAGAAGCGCTGTTTTAGGTATTGCATTCCCTGAATGGGCCGATGAAGAAACTGGCGAAATTATCGAAGCGACAGCTTTAATGAATGGCTGGTTTGTTGATATCAGTGATACCGATGGCACGCAAGTTGGTGGGGTATTCACCCATGAATTTGGGCATGCGATCAATATGTCTCACTCGCAAGCAAATGGCCATTTAGTGTATATGTCGGCAAGCTATAGTCCGCAATACGACGGTGTACCAGGTTGTGAGGGTGTCACTAAATTTACCAGCTCTAGTATGTTGGATTATTCTGCCATTGAGACCATGTTTCCGTTTATTAATGTGCGCGGCAGTGCTGGTGCAAATCAACACACCATTAATGTGAAAGATGACATCGTTAATATCAACATACCAGCCATTCATCAACGCAGTGGCTTCTAATATTTCACCTGTTTCTTCATCAGCCCATTCTGGGAATGCAATACCAAGCACTGAATTGCGAGGCACACCAAAATAGTTTTCTAAAATTCCACCGTCGGTGTCGTAGTTAACCCAAAAACCATAGCCGTTTTCAACGCCATAAATTTGGTCTACATTTTCAGCTGTTACATCAGCAATGCCGGTTTTTTCAAAGATTGTGCCTTGAATAGACATCTCAAATGTTGATGTTTCAACATCAGACCACTCTTTTACAGCGTTCGCTGTC
>DQNX01000075.1 GCA_015658965.1 Gammaproteobacteria bacterium | reverse complement strand
TTCTGCAGGTGTTGTTAGTTTTACAGGTGTAATTGGTTTTATTGGACTGGTAGCACCGCATATTTCACGTTATATTATTGGCACTGATCATCGCTTCCTAATTCCATTTTCTGCCATTATTGGTGCTATATTATTAGTAGCAGCCGACACTCTTGGACGCACTGTGCTTTCTCCTGTCATCATTCCAGTCGGAATAGTTGTTGCCTTTATTGGTGTGCCAATGTTTGTACACTTAATTCTCAGCAAAAAGCAGGATTATTTCTCATGATACAGATTAATAATCTAAATTTCAGCTATGGACTAAAGCACACCTTAAACTCTATTAACCTTGACTTTGATGGATCTCAAATTATTAGTATTGTTGGACCTAATGGCTGTGGCAAAAGCACTTTGCTAAAATGCATGTGTAGAATTTTAGCAACACCTAATAATTCAATCATTATTGACGGTTTACCATTGCATACTTATTCACGTCACGATTTGGCAAAATTGATCGCATATGTGCCACAACATCCCTCTTTAAACATGTCTATTTCGGTCATTGATGCAATTAAAATTGGCCGAACACCTCATATGAACTTCCGACTTAGTAAAAAAGACGAAAATATTGTCTTTGAAGTTATTGAAAAAATGGATTTACAACATATGGCTTTCACATCGCTTCATGAGTTGAGCGGCGGTGAAAGACAGCGCGTTCTACTTGCTAGGGTCATTGCCCAACAATCAAAAATATTATTTTTGGATGAGCCCACTAGTGCTTTAGATTTGAGGAATCAACTAGAAACTGCTGAATTATTACGCAACATACAACAAGAACAACAATTGACAGTAATCGTGGCTATTCATGACTTAAATTTAGCTGGTCGATTTTCAGATACTGTTGTGCAGATGAGTAATGGCAAATTATATTCCCACGGCGCTTGGAAAGAAACTATAACCGAGGAGAGTATTATGGATGTCTATGGCGTACACAGTCATATAAGCCATGTGCAAGGTGTTCCATATATTGTGTCACTTAAGGCTAGTGAATATGGAATAACCCACCAAGAGCTTTTACTAAAACCTAAACGATTACAATCATAAATAAATATATTAAATTTCTGAGTAAAGGCCCTAATTTTTACATTGGTCTTACGCATGTTGAAATTCCTCCGTAAATCCATCGATATTAAAAGTATCACTAGGAACATCAAGTGGAATAAGGGGCGGCTCCCTTTTAATAGAAAATAAGACTAAAAAATGGTGTCTCCCTCTTTTTTATTAAAAAACAAAAACATATTTCGCGTAAAATAATTTTTGGTAGTGCTTAGAGTGCACTTACAATGAATGATGGCAAACTCCGCCAGGTCTGGAAGGAAGCAACGGTAGTCATTTTTTCATGTGTTGGTTGTTATTCTGAGTGCTACCACTTTAAATTCAAAATATTAGCAAATGAGTGAGCACTATCAAGTTTTAGCGCGTAAATATCGCCCCCATACCTTTGGTGAAATGGTAGGCCAAACGCACACGGTTAAAACCTTGATCAATGCGCTTGATGCTAATAGCTTACATCATGCTTTTTTGTTTACCGGAACGCGTGGCGTAGGCAAAACCACCATTGCCCGGCTCTTTGCTAAGTCGATTAATTGTGAAGCTGGCGTTAGCTCTACACCCTGCGGTGTGTGCGCCACTTGTATTGAGATTGATAGAGGCCAATCGATTGATTTGATCGAGCTCGACGCTGCCTCGCACACTGGCGTTGATAACATGCGCGAACTTTTAGAAAATGCGCAGTACATGCCGACTAAAAATCGTTACAAAATTTACTTGATTGACGAAGTACACATGCTCTCAAAGAGCAGTTTTAATGCGCTACTAAAAACTTTGGAAGAGCCGCCCGAGCATATTAAATTTTTACTGGCGACTACCGACCCACAAAAACTACCAGTAACGGTGTTGTCACGCTGTTTGCAGTTTACTTTGCAAAAGCTTACTCATCAAGAAATCCTAGGTCAGTTGAAGTTTATCATGGGGGCTGAAGGCTTGAAATATGAAGAGATTGCGCTAAGTCAAATTGCCGATTTTGGTAATGGATCGATGCGTGATGCGCTGAGCTTGCTTGATCAGTCTATCTCTTATGGTAATGGCACGGTGATGGCCAAAGATATAAAAGCCATGCTTGGGCTTGTGCATCATGACGACATTCTAATGCTGGCTAAGCACTTATTTAATCAAGATGCCGAAGCGGTGATCAACTTTGTTAGCGACTTGTCTCATAAGGGTGAGGATTTGGTGCATGCACTCAAAGACCTTACCAGTCTTTTTCATCAAATATCCATTGCTCAGATTATTGAAAATACTCAAATTTCTGACAAGATTAAAGCTTTGGCTACTCAAATTTCTAATCAAGATTTGCAGTTGTTTTATCACATGGCGATTAATGGCAGTAAAGACATGCCACTTGCACCGAGCGAACAAATTGGCTTTGAGATGACACTACTTAGAATGCTGGCGTTTCACTCTAATACAGATATCGCTGAAAAAAAAACAGTTAAATTAGCGCCAAAGCCTAAAGCCAAGGGGTTGGATAAGTCAAAAATCAAGCCAAAACCGGTTAAAAAAAACAAAGAAAACACAGCTAAATTAATCCTAAAGATTGAATCACAACAGCAATGGGAAGCCATTACTAAATCACTCAAATTCAATACAGCGTCTCGCCTGCTGCTTAAAAACACTTTGTTTGAGAGTGCTGACAATCAAACCTTAACGCTTAATTTAGATGCACAATTTTCCAGCTTACTCACCGACAATATTCAGCGTGCAATTCAAACCGTATTGCGGGTAAGTTTTGATGAGATTACGCTTAAAATTAACTTAAAAAAACTAACAACGCAAACCTTGGCAAAAAAAGAAACCCAAGCCAGTAATGAAAAAATAGCCGCCATGCAAAAAAGATTTATGGCAGATGAAGGTGTGCAAAAATTACAAAAAACCTTTAACGCAAAGGTTGATATCAACAGCATTCAGGAGATAGAAAATGTTTAAAGGCGGCATGGCGAGCATGATGCAAAAAGCCCAAAAAATGCAAGAAGACGTGCAAAAGGCTCAAGCGGATATTAAAAACCTAACAGCAACTGGTCAGGCTGCTGCTGGTGCTGTGCAAATCAGCATTAACGGCGAACATCAAGCAACCAATATACAAATTGATAAGGATGTGATGGATGACAAAGACATGCTCGAGGATTTAATCCTTACAGCGATTAACGATGCTAACAAGAAAATTACCGACGCCTCTGCTGAAAAAATGAAAAATGTGACTGGTGGCATGAAATTGCCCGGCGGAATGAGCCTGCCTTTCTGATGATTGAAGCACTCAACAAAGCTTTTTGTGCGCTGCCGGGTGTGGGTAGAAAAACTGCACAACGCTTTGTTTATCACCTATTAGAGCGTAATCGTGATGGTGGTTTTGAACTCGCCCAAGCCTTGGTTGATGCCATGGAACATGTTAAACATTGTTCGTCTTGCCGTACGCTCAGTGAAAAAAATATTTGTAATATTTGCGCCAATGACGTGCGTGACAGCTCACAACTTTGCATTGTTGAAACCCCGACTGACATTCATGCCATTGAGCAAAGCAGTGTTTATAAAGGCAAGTATTTTGTTCTAAGTGGCTACTTATCGCCCATCGATGGTATTGGCGCAGCTGAGCTTGGTCTGGACGAGCTAGAGCAAAAACTGCGCGATCAAAATGTTGAAGAAATTATTCTGGCGACTAATGCCACGGTTGAAGGTGAAGTAACGGCGCATTACATTAGCAACATGGCCAAGCAATTTGATGTTCAAATCACACGCATTGCGCACGGCATTCCGATTGGTGGTGAACTGGAATATGCAGATATCAACACCATCGCTCACGCCCTATCGGGTCGAAAAAATTACGACTAAACCATCTTTTAAAGATTTTTTACGATAAGATTCTTCCTTCTCGTAAAAACATCATAGGCCATACCTGTGATGAAAGTATTTTTACCTAACCAGACAAGCCTTGCTTGTCAGCTATTAAAACTTTTTAGACAGCAGCTCTATTTCATAACCATCCGGGTCTTTTAAAAAACCCACAATCGTTGTGCCTGCACTCATAGGGCCTGCTTCCCTGACGACCGTGACACCTTGTTTTTTGGCATTTTCGACCGCTTGGTAAACGTCTTTAACATTAATGGCAATATGACCAAAACCCGTGCCTATTTCATAATTATCCTTACCCCAGTTGTAAGTCAGCTCGAGTGCCGGATTTTCAGATTCTGGGCCATAACCCAAAAATGCCAAGGTAAATTCACCCTTAGGGTAGGCTTTTTGACGCAACAAACTCATGCCTAAAACTTCGGTATAAAACGCAATGGATTTGTCTAAATCCCCTACTCGTAACATTGTGTGCAAAATTCTCATAATAACTAGATTATAATTTAAATACTTACTATTATAAACGCCAAAAGAATGACCAACATACTCACCCATTGGGATGAAGTTTACCAAAACAAAGACCATGCCCAGGTTAGCTGGCATCAAGAGCATTCAGCTATTTCGTTTGACTGGATTATTAACATCACCCATAAAGATGATGCTGTAATTGATGTTGGCTCTGGCGTGTCAATCTTGGCGGATAATTTGCTGGACAAGGGTTATACTCATTTGTCGCTACTAGAGCTGTCCCCCACTGCAATTCAAACCACTCAAGCGCGTTTAAAAAAATACACTAATAAGCCTAACTTCTACAATGAAAATATCCTAGATTTTCAATCTAATACGCAATACGACCTTTGGCATGATCGTGCGGTTTTTCATTTTTTAACCGATGAAAAAGACCGGCAAACCTACCTTGGAAAACTTAAGCAATACTTAAAACCACAAGGCTATTTTCTTTTGGCAACCTTTGCCCCTACGGGCCCAAAAGAATGCTCAGGCCTTAATGTAGTACAATATGACGTTGATAAAATTACGCGCTTACTGGGCGCTGATTTCAAGCTGATTAAAACCACAGCTGAGGCTCATCCACACCCCAATGGTAGCACTCAAAACTTCAACTATTTTCTATTGCAAAAAACATCCGACCAATGAAGATTGAAAATCAGTTAAAAATTTGGGTTGATGCCGATGCTTGCCCTGTTGTGATAAAAGAGATACTCTTTAAAGCGGCTAACCGCACACAAACCCAAACCACTCTGGTGGCCAATCATGCGATGCATCTACCACCCTCTCGTTACTTAAATTTTATTCAGGTAAATGCTGGGTTTGATGTGGCTGACAATGAAATTGTTAAACGCCTAAATGCAGGTGATTTGGTCATCACTAGCGACATCCCCTTGGCTGACGAAGTTATTACCAAAGGCGGGCTAGCACTAAGCCCAAGAGGTGAATTATTCAGTAAAGACAACATAAAATCAAAACTTAGTATGCGCGATTTTATGGAGGTTATACGCTCCAGTGGCGTACAAACCGGAGGCCCAAAGCCTTTCAGTCAAGCAGACAGACAAGCCTTTGCAAATCATTTAGATCGGTGGTTAAACCAAGCCTGAAATATAATCGGCCCGTAATTTATGCTGAACACCCTCTTTGTCTAAAAAGACTAAATATTCTTTACCTACTTTGGCGCTGATGTCTTGGGGTTGAATGGTTTAAGATTTACCATTGATGGTAACTTCAAGCAGCTGATGGTGCATAATCTCCAACTCAAAAACGCTATGCGCTGCGCAAGAGATTGTTTGGTAGTCACTCATGATAATTTAATTAATAATAATTTTTCACCTCGACTTAGGGTTTTAATTTCGCATTCTCGTTTAGAGGCGCTGCTTCTGTCTTTGGATTTTTCTTGATACACCAACACACAAGGGCTGTTGGCTCGCGTGTATTTTGCACCGCCTTTGAGCTCACCATTGTGCTGACGAATGCGCCGATCTAATTGATTGGTAATGCCACAATATAAGTGGTTGTCTCGACAACGCAACAAATACACCACCCAATGTTTCGCCTTTGTCATTATATTTTGATGTTAAAGTGAGTTAGGGGCATTCTATCTTAAAAGAGGTCTTTGCATAAATAGGAATAATTTGGTCGTATCCTTTAAAAATTGTTATAAACTAGACGCATGCTAAAATTATTTGCTTGTCTATTGTTATTGATAACCGGCATCACCTCTGCAAAAGATATCGACCAAAGTGTCTTAATTGATGGCAAAGTGCTTTATACCGAAGAATGTCAAAAATGCCATGATAATAGCTTAGTGCCTATTAGCGATGGCACTTCCATGCAATCATTGGATGATATTAGATGGCAAATATCCACTTGTGTTACAGCCTTAGGTATTTTTTGGATGCCGAATGATGAAGAAGATGTAGCCCAATATCTAAACCATGATTTCTTCCACTTTAAAAACACACCAAAGCCCGACAGCTAAAGCATTTTATTTCTATACTTGTTGAATGATTACATTGGTATAATTGCACAGTTTTATCCGTCTTTATACGTTAATGGAAAAAACCTACAACCCCGAACAAATTGAAGCGAAATACCGCGCACTTTGGGAAGACAAAAATCTATTTTCTTCCGATTCAAATTCCACTAGCGAAAACGCTTATTGCATCATGTTGCCGCCACCTAATGTGACTGGTAGTTTGCACATGGGCCATGCTTTTCAACACACCATTATGGACGTACTAACGCGTTACCATCGTGGTAAAGGCGAGCAAACGCTTTGGCAGCCAGGCACAGACCATGCCGGTATTGCCACGCAAATGGTGGTTGAACGCCAGCTTGCTGCGCAAGACATTACCCGCCATGATATGGGTCGTGAAAAATTCATTGATAAAATCTGGGACTGGAAACAACAATCTGGTGGCACCATTACCCGTCAAATGCGCAGGCTTGGTGCATCGGTTGATTGGGAAAGAGAACGCTTCACCATGGACGAAGGGCTGTCTAGGGCAGTACACAAAGTCTTTATTCAGCTTTACAACGAAGATTTAATCTATCGTGGTAAGCGCTTGGTTAACTGGGATCCAGTCTTACACACAGCCGTATCTGACCTTGAAGTGATTAGCGTTGAAGAGCAAGGCTCGCTTTGGCACATGCGCTATCCGATTACGGACATGGATGAATTTATGGTGGTAGCTACGACACGCCCTGAAACCATGCTCGGCGATAGTGCAGTTGCTGTACATCCTGATGATGAACGCTACACGCATCTGATTGGTAAGACCATTGATCTGCCATTAACGGATAGAAAAATTAGCATTATTGCCGATGATTATGTCGATATGGAATTTGGTACGGGTTGTGTAAAAATTACCCCTGCTCATGATTTTAATGACTACGAAATGGGCCAGCGTCATGATTTAGAGGTGATTAACATCCTAACAGATACCGCCAAAATTAACGACACCGTTAAAAGTGCTTATGTTGGTATGGATCGATTTGATGCACGCAAACAAATCATTAAAGATCTGGACCAACAAGGCTTGCTAGAAAAAATTGAACCCCACACTTTAATGGTGCCACGCGGTGATAGAACCAATGCCGTGATTGAGCCTTATATGACTGACCAATGGTTTGTTAAGGTTGCACCGCTGGCCAAGCCTGCGATTGATGCGGTTAAAAATGGGGATATTCGTTTTATCCCAGAAAACTGGAACAAGACTTATTACAATTGGATGGACAATATTCAAGACTGGTGTATTTCACGACAAATTTGGTGGGGGCATCGCATACCAGCCTGGTATGACAATGAAGGCATAATTTATGTGGCTGATTCGCTAGAAGAAGCCCAAGCGCAAGCTGGTGAAGGCGTTGAACTTATCCAAGATGATGACGTACTTGACACTTGGTTTTCTTCTGCCTTATGGCCGTTTTCAACGTTGGGTTGGCCAGAACAAACCCCACAACTCTCACGCTTTTACCCGACCAATGTTTTAGTCACTGGTTTTGATATTATTTTCTTTTGGGTAGCTCGCATGATTATGTTTGGGCTGAAGTTTGCTGGCGATGTGCCGTTTAAAGATATTTATATCACCGGTTTGATTAAAGACGGGCAAGGTCAAAAAATGTCTAAATCCAAGGGCAATGTCCTAGACCCAATCGATCTGATTGACGGCATTAGCTTGGATGAATTACTAACCAAAAGAACCCAAGGCATGATGCAGCCAAAAATGGCGGACAAGATCAAAAAACAAACTCAAGGAGAATTCCCAGAGGGTATCCCTGCTTTTGGAACTGACGCCTTAAGATTTACCTTTGCAGCGCTGGCTTCATTTGGTCGTGACATCAAGTTTGATCTCAAACGGGTTGAAGGTTATCGCAATTTTTGTAATAAATTATGGAACGCCTCACGCTTTGTGTTAATGAAGCTTGAAGGTGCTACAATCGATACCAATGCAACTTTATCAACTTCTGATCAATGGATTCTGTCGCGCCTACAAGCAACCAAAGCAAACGTTGAAAAACATTTAAAAGACTATCGTCTTGATCTAATGAGCCACGAATTGTACGAATTTGTTTGGCATGATTATTGTGATTGGTATTTAGAATTATCCAAGCCATTGTTAGCTGATGATACGACTAGAGCTGGCACACAAGCCACACTGCTTAAAGTTTTGAATGAGGTTTTGACACTTCTCCATCCAATCATTCCGTTTATTACTGAAGAGATTTATGAACAATGTCAAACGCTCACTGGCAGTAAAAGTGACAGCTTAATGACACAGGCCTACCCTGAGATTGAAAAAAGTTTAGTCTCTACTCAGGTCGAAGCAGAAGTGCAGTGGCTACAAAGCTTTATTTTAGGCATTCGCCAAATTCGTGGTGAAATGAACATTCCGCCTTCAAAGCCTCTACCTTGTTTTGTACAAAATATCAGTGCTGAAGATCAACGCTGTTTGGACACTCACAGGTCAGTCTTAAGCAGTTTGGCTAAGTTGGAAAGTATTAGTCAGCTTGGTGCCAATGATGAAGCGCCAGAATCAGCCACCGCACTGGTTGGCGATATGAAAGTACTGATCCCACTGGCCGGACTAATTGACAAAGACCAAGAAGCGGCTCGATTGAATAAAGAGATTGAGAAATTAAATAAGCAAAGGGCTCAATTTGCAGGTAAGCTTAACAACGAAAAGTTTGTCAGTGGTGCGCCTGAAGCTGTGGTTAACAAAGAAAAAGAGAAGTTGGCTTCTGTTGAAAATGCCATTGCTGATTTATCCACACAACTCGAGAAAATAGCCAAGCTATGAAATTAAATAAGTTCTTATTTGTCTCTTTATTATTGACGCATTCATTGGCTAATGCACAGTCGTATGTGTACATAACCGACACAGTAGACATTCCAATGCGATCGGCTAATAAAATCCAAAATAACCCAAGCAACTTGCTCAAAATGCTACCCTCTGGCACCAAATTAAAAATACTGTCTACTGAAAATGGCTGGACCAAAGTTAAATACGAAAAAATCACCGGCTGGATGATTTCTCGATATTTAACCTCTAAAGCGCCTGCAAAGGCACAGCTTGAAAAACTAAGGCAGACTTATAATGCCAACAAGTTGTTAATCGCCAAACAAAGTAAAAGAAATGCCAAACTTGAAGCGCAAGCGCTTTTATTAAAAGACAAAAACACATTGCTTTCTGTGCAAACAGGAAAGACGCAAGCCGAAAAAGAACACATTGAACAGGTTTACAAAGATTCACTCAAACTTGAATACAACAACGAAAAACTCAAAACAGAAATATTACAACTAAAAACTGAAATTCAATTATTGCAAAACAACGATATTACTGGTCAAGAATCCAGCTCTAGAAACTGGTTTATCGTTGGCGCACTTGTTTTATTTTTTGGATTTATCATGGGCTTTGTCTTCCCAAAACGCACGAATCAAAGGAGATTTTAAAATGAACCTACTCAAAACTGCATTAACATTTGACGATGTATTATTGGTACCGGCACACTCAACCACCATGCCAAAGGAAGTGAGTTTAAAAACGCAACTCACTAAAAACATTAGCCTTAATACGCCAATTTTGTCAGCAGCAATGGATACCGTGACCGAGGCAAGATTGGCCATTACCATTGCTCAGGAAGGCGGTATTGGTATTATTCATAAGAATATGTCTGTCGAACAACAAGCCAATGAAGTGCGCGATGTAAAGCGTTTTGAATCTGGCATTATTAGAGACCCTATTAGCATTTCACCAAAGGCCACGATTGCCGATGTATTTGAGATGCAACAACGACACAATATCTCAGCATTGCCTGTAGTTGAAAACAACACGAT
>DQNX01000002.1 GCA_015658965.1 Gammaproteobacteria bacterium | reverse complement strand
TATTGCGCGACATTGGGTGATACGGTCGCAGTTGGGGTTGCTTCTGATGAGGTCGTTCAATTATATAAACCTAATGCTCCTATTATTCCGCTTGAACAGCGTATTGAAATGCTTCTAGCCCTTCGGTGTGTGGATGTTGCACTTCCATACCATGAACTAGATTACCTCACTGTTTGCAAGGAAGTTAAGGCTGATTTTTTTGTCATTGGAGAAGACTGGGGTAGAAAGCCGCATAATCACGATGTAGAAAAATATTTTAATGCACATGGAAAAAAGGTTGTTCAAATTAAATACAACCCAAGAACCTCGTCCACCCAAATAAAACAAAACCTTTTCACCCAATTTCAAAATAGATAAAATATGGGTCATTTGTTTTAAAAATGACACAGTTTATCGATTAATATTCGAAAAATCCTTATTATCAAAATTTTTGATTATTGAACTAATTCTGGGGGGTTAAGGATTCATTGGCATAAAAATAGATAATTCTGAAATTTTATCGAAATAAAGCCCATTAACGCAATGTATCTGCCAACCTTGAAGCACTTTGCTGAGTGATTTGAGCGTCTTTTGCTTCGACCATCACTCGAATGAGCGGCTCGGTACCTGAAGCGCGGATTAACACGCGACCTTCGTCACCTAATTCGGCTTGCACTGCTTTGGTGGCTGCGTTGAGTTGTTGATGATTATCAAGATCAATTTTTTCTTTAGTTTTAACATTGATCAGCACTTGCGGGTATTTTGTCATGCCTTTCTTTAGCTGAACAAGACTGGATTGGCCTTTTGCCAGCACTTCCAACACCTGAAGGGCAGAAATAATGCCGTCGCCTGACGTGGTTTTGTCTAGACAGATCATGTGTCCAGAGCCTTCACCGCCCAAAATAGCGCCGTGTTTTTTCATCAACTCCATGACAAAACGATCGCCAACGTCAGCTTCGATAAACTCAATGTCTAAATCTCGTAAAGCTTTGCGCATACCTAGGTTGGTCATTTTGGTGCCAACAACGGCGTTATTGGTTAGGCGATTTTGCTGTTGCCAGGCTTTGGCGACGATAAACACTAATTCGTCACCATCCACCAATTCGCCATGCTCATCCACCATCATTAATCGATCGCCGTCGCCATCAAATGCTATACCCAAATCTGCCTTGGTGTCTAGCACGACTTGCTGCAAGTGTCGGGTGTCGGTTGCGCCGCAGTTTTCGTTAATGTTAAAACCGTTGGGACTGTTGTTAATAACACTAACCTTGGCGCCTAATTCTGAAAAAACTGATTCAGCTATGTGATAAGTTGCACCATTGGCGCAATCAATCACCATGGTCAGTCCGCTCAAATCAACTGAGCGATCAAAGGTAGATTTGCAAAATTCAATATAGCGGCCAAGTGGCTGCTCGTATCTGCGGGCTTTGCCAATTTTGTTCGAGCTGACACTAACCATTGGCTCAAGTAATTTTTGCTCAATTTTTGCCTGATCTTCATTACTGAGTTTTAAGCCCTTAGCGGAAAAAAACTTTACCCCATTGTCTTTAAAATGATTGTGCGAAGCGCTAATAACAACGCCGGCCGTGGCGTTGTAGGTTTGGGTTAAATAGGCCACAGCAGGAGTTGGCATTGGGCCTAATAAGCCCACATCAACGCCGGCTGACAAAAATCCGGCTTCTAATGCTGATTCAAATAAATAGCCCGATACGCGTGTGTCTTTGCCAATCACAACGCTGGCTTTGCCTTGTTCGGACAATACCGAGCCTACGGCCCAGCCGAGTTTTAAAAAGAAGTCTGCGGTAATGGGATGCACACCCACTTCGCCACGAATACCGTCTGTACCAAAATAATTAGCCAATTTTATCTCCGTTTACTACTTGCAATATTTTCAATGCATCTTTGGTTTCTAAAACATCATGCACGCGCACGATATTTGCCCCATTTTGCACTGCTATTATAGCCCCTGTTACGCTGCCGATAACGCGCGTCTTAGCATCTGCGTTGTTTAATAGCGCACCAATCATAGATTTTCTGGAAAGCCCTGCCAATAATCGTAGCTTAAAGCGTTTAAAATCATCAAAGCGACGTAGGATTTCAAGGTTGTGCGCCAAGGTTTTTCCGAAGCCAAAGCCTGGATCCAGAATAAGTTTATCTTTTGCAATACCCGCTTGCAGGCAGGCCTCGATTCGATTTTCAAAAAACTGGCAAATTTCATCCACTACATCGGCATATTTGGGATTGTTTTGCATGGTTTTAGGTGTGCCTTTTTGGTGCATCAAGCACACATCCACCCCTAAAGCCGCCACTATATCCAAAGCGCCAGGTGCTTGTAGTGCATTCACATCGTTAATGATACTAGCACCCGCTTCTACCGCGAGTTTCATTACCTGGGGCTTGGAGGTGTCGATAGAAATAGGGATGTTAATTTGATCTGCAAGTGCTTTTATAACGGGAATAACTCGGGCAATTTCATCCGCTTCACTCACGCTTAATGCCCCTGGACGGGTCGATTCTCCGCCAACATCAATGATATCAGCGCCTTGCACAACCATGCGTTTGGCGGTGGCTATTGCCACGTCAAAATTAAGATATTTTCCACCATCCGAAAATGAATCGGGCGTGATATTTAACACGCCCATAATCATTGGATTTTTAGCATTGATAGTCATAACTGACTACAGACTGGCTTTAGGCGACTTGAGGATCGCCACCCATTGGCTTGTCTTCAGAATCACTAGCATCATCGGCCTTAACGCCAGAACCCAGCTCTGTTGAAGCCACATCCGAATCAACCACCACGGCTGCCTCGCGAATTGGCTTACGCTGCATCAAATCATCAATTTGCTCTCTATCAATGGTTTCATGCTCCATCAACGCCTTAGTCATTTCAATAAGAATGTCTTTATTATCTTCAAGCAACTTAGTTGCAAGCTGATAATTGTTATCAACAATAACTCTAATTTCTTCATCGATAACTTTAAAAGTGTCTTCAGAAATGTGCTTGTGCTTGGTGACTTGGCGTCCTAGAAACACTTCACCTTCATCCTCGCCATAGGCTAAAGGTCCCAGTTTGTCAGACATACCCCATTGCTTAACCATA
>DQNX01000063.1 GCA_015658965.1 Gammaproteobacteria bacterium | reverse complement strand
CCCTCCTTATTCATCCTAAGTGCGCTGACCTGGATTTATTTAACTTATGGTGATGTTCCTGCAGTAGAAGGAATTTTGTACGGCATTAAACCTGCAGTAACCGCTATTGTTTTATTTGCCGCGTACCGTATTGGCTCTAAAGCTTTGTCGAATAATATATTGAGAGCAGTTGCAGTTTTGGCTTTTATTGCAATATTCACACTGGAAATACCTTTTCCTTATATTGTTTTAAGTGCAGCCCTAATTGGTTTTTTTGGTGCTCAATTTTCTCCAAGTACATTTACAACAGGATCTCATCATGGGGCTGGCACAGAGGGGTATGGGCCCGCATTAATCGACGATGACACACCTATACCCGACCATGCTAAGTTTAAATGGTCTCGTTTGGTTGGTTTTTTTGTGGTTGGTGTGGGCATAGGTTTGGCGGTAATGAGCTTGCTGAGTAATCCCGTATTACACAACATGGGTGAGTTTTTTACCAAAGCTGCAATGGTGACTTTTGGCGGGGCTTATGCGGTACTGCCTTATATATATCAAGGCGGTGTTGTTGATTACAATTGGTTAACCAGTACGCAGATGATGGATGGTTTGGCACTTGGTGAAACTACCCCAGGCCCACTGATTATGGTGGTTGCATTTGTGGGTTTTGTCGGTGCTTGGACTAAAGAGATATTTGGCCCAGAAGCACTGTTGTTAGCGGGTTTTGCAGGTGCATCTATCGCCACTCTATTTACTTTTTTACCTTCGTTTTTATTTATCTTTTTAGGGGGTCCTGGGGTGGAATCAACCAGAGGGGATCTCAAGTTTAGTGCGCCACTATCGGCAGTAACTGCCGCTGTGGTGGGTGTCATTATCAATTTAGCAGTATTCTTTGCTCAGAATGTCTTGTGGCCAACAGGGGGTGATTTGGACTTAATTGCGGCCCTTATTGGAGTTGCGGCCTTTGTTGCACTGTTTCGTTTTAAGATTGGAATTATGAGTGTTTTAGGCGCTTGTGCAGCCATTGGCTTGGGTTTGATGGTATTGGCTTAAGAATTACTTAACAACTATATTAACCAACTTGTTTGGCACCACGATGACTTTAACCACGGTTTTTCCTTTAGTAAATTTAACAACATTTTCATCGACCAAAGCTTGAGCCCCTACTTGTGCTTTGTCCATATCGGCACTTAGCATGAGTTTTGCACGCAATTTTCCATTTACCTGAACAATAATTTGCACCTCGTCTTGTGTTAGTGCTGTTTCATCAACCTTCGGCCAGGCCTCATTAATCACGGGTGTTTTGTTGCCAAGTGCTTGCCATAGATAGTGGCAAATATGTGGGGTAATTGGGCTGAGTGCTCTTAAAATAATGTCGATCGACTCAGCACGTACGGCCATAGAGGTTTTATCGGTAGCACTAAACCTTCCTAGCGTGTTGCTGAGCTCCATCAGGGCAGCAATCGCGGTATTAAATGAATGTCTGCGTGACATATCATCTGTGATCTTCTCCAATATTTGATGGGTTTTCTGACGTATAGAGCTTTGCTCTTTATTAAGATTATCTTTGGATAACTTGCCAATGGCGTTTGATTTAGCATCTTCAATAAAACCACTTACCAGGCGATAAATTTTTCTAACAAACCGATGTGAGCCTTCCAGGCCCGAGTCACTCCATTCTAAATCCTGTGTTGGTGGTGCGGCAAATAGGATAAACAGACGAACGGTGTCAGCGCCATATTTTTCAATCATTTCAGCTGGATCAACTGTATTGCCTTTAGATTTACTCATTTTGGCACCATCTTTAAGCACCATGCCTTGTGT
>DQNX01000025.1 GCA_015658965.1 Gammaproteobacteria bacterium | reverse complement strand
CGATCAACACCCAGATGGAATAGCTAAACTCAATGTACTTTTGCAAGTCAATATTGACAACGAAGCAACCAAGTCTGGTGTTTTGGTAAATGAAATTGATGAAATCATCCCTCATTTTAAAGATTTACAAAATATTACTTTAAGGGGTTTTATGTGCATACCCAGCCCTCATAACCCTGCATTAAGTTTCACTAAAATGTCTGAAATACTTAAAAAATATCCAAATTTGGACACATTGTCAATGGGGATGAGTGCTGATCTTGAATTGGCGATAGAAAAAGGTGCCACCTTTGTGCGTATCGGTGCAGATATTTTTGGAAAAAGACCTTAGCAAGACGACTATTTGATATATTATCGCTTTGTAAAATATTTTTATGAAAAAGGTAAAATCATGAAAGAATTATTAAAAAAATTACTCTTAACTATTATGTTGATGTCGGGCTTTGGAGCTTCAGTTGCTATTGCAGAGGAGGATGAAGTTAGAAAAGTAGTCTATCACGCTGATTTTTCTGATCCGAGAAGGTTTAGCGCAATGTTGACTAGTATTAACAATATGACAAATCATTATCAAAATGAGATGGTTGACTATGATGTGCGTATTGTTTTTGTAGCTCACGGTATTCGATTTGTTACTGATGATAAATTAGAAAAAACACCTTTTGCCGAGGATAAGGCAATGGCCGAGAGGCGTGAAAGTAATACCGGAAGACTGTCGGCGCTTAATGAAAGTCAAGAGGTGAAGTTGGAATTGTGTGATATTACTCGTTCGGGCATTGGACTAGATAAGTCTAAATTATTAACAGGTGTAGAGTCAGTGCCATCAGGTGTAGTAAGAATTGCTGAGTTACAATCTCAAGGTTTTGCCTATATTAAAATTGAGTAATTTTATTGATAATTAATAAACACTGATGACCATTAAATTACTGATTACTGGCGGTACAATTGATAAAATTTATAACGAACTTAATGGTGAGTTAGGATTTAATCAGTCCCACTTAAAACATATGTTGGAGCGTGGGCGGGTTGGTTTAGATATTTCATTAGAAAGACTATTTTTAAGAGATAGTCTAGATATGAACGACGAAGATAGAGACCTTATTCTATCCAAATGCCTTGAATGTAATGAAGACAATATCCTGGTTACTCACGGTACGGACACTCTGGTCGAGACTGCTAAGTTATTGGGTAATAAAATCAAGAATAAAACTATTGTGTTATTTGGTTCAATGATTCCGTATTCAGTTAATAACTCAGATGCATTGTTTAATTTAGGTGTGGCATTAAGCGCTGTTCAGCTTAAAAAAAGCGGTGTTTATGTGGTTATGAATGGGCGCGTGTTTGATTTTGACCGGGTGAAAAAAGACAAAAACTTAGGACTTTTTACAGACGCTTAGGCTTTTGTCGGTATAAAGTTTGCTTGCTTGCTAATCATCCATGATGATACAAATAAGCTATAATCATCAAAGAAAAAAAATACATCAGAATGATTAAAAAAACACTATCTTATGGCGTTAAAGTCTTAAAACTAAGCACTTGGATTGGTGCGATTGTTGCTTTATTGATTGTCTTAGTTGTGGCTTTTTTTGTGACTTTTCCCTCGTTGATTAAAGCCCCAATCGAACAACAGATTTCTGAGTTTAGTGAGCTCGATATTAGCCTGTCTAAAATCAGTTTTGACTTTAATAAAGACGGGTTGTCTTTAAATCTCCACGGCTTTAAGGTTAATTCACCAGAGCAAGGCCTGCCAATCGCTAAGGCTGATCACCTGCAATGGGATATCAATTTAAACTCATTATTGGAGGATACTTACCACCCGAGAGAAATTTACATTGACACTTTAACGCTTTATTCAGATGCTGATCAAAACACGAATGAGTTCGGTATTAGTCAAATTCGCCAGTTGATTTCACCTCAAAGTTTAGAGCTATTGTATTTCTTGAAATCGCTAAGTATTAATAAAACAGTGCTTAAAGGCGAGCAAACGATTGAAATTGCACCGATGGTGTTGAGTCGTAATGAAGCCCAATTATCACTGGCTATTTCGAATCAAGCGCTAGATTTTGGTGCTTTGAATACTCAAAGGGGCAAGGTGAGTATTATCGCCACACTCTCCACAACGCAATCTGAGCAGGATCAGGCGATCATTATTCCATTGCTGGTGAGTCATGATGATTTTTCGATTCAGTCGCATCTGAAATTTTTTAGCGAGCAAGGCAATGATTTTGTTGAGTTAAACAGTTATATTGAAAAAATACAAGCACGTGATGTGGCCACATACCTTCCATCAAGCGTACTGAGTGACGACACACACGCTTGGATTAAACGCGGCTTTATTTCCGGTCAGTTACAAGATGTAGAATTTCATTTTAAGAAAAACTTATCAAAAGTGGAAGTGGCTGATGCTCGACTCAGCGCCGAATTAAAAAATATGGAATTGCTGTTTAATTCTGACTGGGATAGTCTTAAACAGCTAGAAGCCAGCTTAGAGACTGACGGTAAAAAGATTGTAGTTAAGGTCAATAGTACCCAGCTTAATGAGATGGCACTCAATGATATTAAGGTGCAAATTTTGGACATGAGCCAAGATCGGTTGGATGTGGAGGTGATTGGTAAAATCAACACCCAAAGTGAAACGCTTGTGGCGTTTTTACGTCGTGCGCCGCTGAGTGAAACGGTGAATGATGTGTTGGATCAATTTACTTTAACAGGTGGCGTTACTGGCGATATGAAATTAGTTGTGCCATTAGATGAAAGAGAATCAGTTTTGGATATTGATTTGGTGCTTAAAGACAACCGGCTAACAACCTTGAATGGTGCGCTTGTGGTTGAAGATTATGATTCTAAATTGGCCTTCCATCAGGGTGAAATTACCACAACCGGTGTTGGTGATATTCGCGGCATGCCGTTTGATATTCTCATTAATCCGGGCAATCGAGGCGATGACAATGAGAGTACTTTTGGGGTCGATCTGATTAATAATAGCAGTGGTTTCGAAACTTACATTACCAAACGTTTGGATCAATCTTGGCGTGCCAGAGTTGAATCCGATACCATTAAAACCAATATAGAAGTGGTAATGAATGATGGTGAATACCCCCGTGTGAAGCTGCTAGGTTTGCAGGTATCAACTCTGGATGCTATCAAGGGTGACTGGAAAATCAGCCCTAGTGATATACCCAATATGTATTTGAGTACTAAAGGTGTTTATGTTGATGAGAATGATTTGCCAGATTTTAGTGCTGAGTTAAATTCTCAAGGCGGGTTGATAAAAATTAGCAACCTACAGTTTGACGGCGTTGGTGTTGGCGATGAAGCCTTAAATTTTAATGGTTTTTGGGTTGATGGCAGAACCCGACTTTATGCCAATGCAAAAGGCAAGGGTCTCGCTGAGTTTTTACAAAACCTCAAGGTTAAGGAAAAAGTAACGGGTGGAGAATTTGACTTTGATGTTCGTCTTTCTTGTGAGTGTGCGCCATGGAATATGGATTATCAAGCGGTTACTGGTTATGCGACCATGAACGTTAAAAAAGGCGTGTTTACTGAAAAAGACCCAAATCTTGGCCGAATTTTGTCGCTATTGAATATCAAATCAATTGCCAAGCGTTTAGAGCTCGATGTGGGTGATGTTACTAGCGAAGGCTTTGCTTATGATAATATTGATGCAAGCATTCATATTGCCAATTCTGTGGCTCAGATTGATAAATTTGAGCTGAATGCAACTTCTGGCGTTATTGTCTTAACTGGCCAGAGCAATATTATTGACGAAGAGTATGATATGGTGGCTAAAGTCAGCCCGGCAATTGGTGATGCAATCCCTGCAGCAACAGCCATAGCCGGCGGTGGCACTATTGGATTGGGCGTTTGGCTAATAGATGAGGCCTTGTTTGATGGTAAATTAATTGACAAGGTTTTTGGTAAAGTGGTGGCATTTGAATATAAAATTACTGGTTCATGGGATGAGCCCATTATTGAAAATATATCAAACGACACCAAAAAACCATTATGATCGAACAGCTGTTAGATGATCACCATCTAAATAAAAATAAAATCACATCATTACTGTCTTCATTGGCAGTTAAAGGGGTTGATTATGCAGATTTGTATTTCCAGCATTCAGTGGCTGAATCTTGGTATTTAGACGAAGGTATTGTCAAATCTGGCACGTATCATATTAGCCATGGTGTGGGCGCGAGAGCGGTCAGAGGTGAACAAACAGGGTTTGCTTATTCAGATGATTTAAACGCTAAGGCCATTGAGCAAGCAGTGGATTTTGCTAAAGGCATCTCTCAGCATCAAATGCCACAACCTATTAAAGCATTTCAATCAGTTCCGCAAGTGGCAAAGTATAGTGGGCTTAGTCCATTAGGAAGTTTGACCTCGGCAGAAAAAGTTGATTTACTTAAACAAATTAATTCAATTGCCAGAAAAGAGCCTAAGGTTAAACAAGTCAGCGCTTCTTTGTCGGGCGCTTATACAGAGATTTTGATTGTTTCTACCGATGGTGTTTACCAAAAAGATTATCGACCAATGGTGCGCGTTAGTGTCAGCGTGATTGTTGAACATGACGGCCGAATTGAACATGCGTCTAGTGGCGGTGGTGGGCGTTATGACTATCGTTATTTTATTGATCATAATTTAGCCGAAATATACACGCAAGAGGCGATTCGTCAGGCATTGGTGGCATTAGAAGCAAAAGGTGCGCCTGCTGGAAACATGCCGGTGATATTAGGACCTGGTTGGCCAGGAGTGTTACTGCATGAAGCCATTGGTCATGGTTTAGAGGGTGATTTTAATCGTAAAGGAACCTCTGTTTTTACCGGAAAGATTGGCGAGAAAGTAGCCAGTGAAAAATGCACCATTGTTGATAATGGCACCTTAGCCAACCGACGTGGTTCATTGACCATTGATGATGAAGGTACGCCAACGCAAAATACCACGTTGATAGAAAATGGCATTTTAAAAGGCTACATGTTTGATAAATTAAACGCTGGACTTATGGGTAAAGAATCCACTGGCAATGCACGGCGTGAGTCCTATGCAGATATTCCTATGCCAAGAATGACTAATACCTATATGCTTAATGGGAATGATAGTCTAGATGACATGATTGCTTCTGTAGATGAGGGTATTTATGCAGTTAATTTTGATGGTGGCCAGGTTGATATTACCTCTGGTAAGTTTGTGTTTTCAGCTAATGAGGCCTATTTAATTAAAAATGGAAAAATCACCACCCCTGTTAAGGGTGCCACTCTGATCGGCTCAGGAGATGATGTGCTCAAGAAAATCTCAATGGTGGCGAATGATCTCAAACTGGATTCAGGTATTGGCGTGTGTGGCAAGGATGGCCAGTCTGTACCGGTTGGTGTGGGGCAGCCAAGTTTGAAAATTGACCAATTAACCGTAGGCGGCACTGAAGTAAACACATAAATTATGTCAAAAATATAATTTGTTATTTGCTCAAATTAGATATAATATTCTACTTCTATCAAAGAGAGAGAGGATTAGGTGTTAGAAAACTATCTACCTATCATGGTTTTTATATTTTTAGGCGTTGCATTTGGCGTAGGCCCGATGTTAATTGGCTATTTATTAGGACCAAGCAAACCCGATGAAGAAAAAAACTCTCAGTTTGAGTGCGGATTTCCGCCCTTTGATGATTCACGTATGTATTTCAATGTACGTTATTATTTAGTCGCTATTTTATTTATTCTATTTGATTTAGAAGTTGCCTTTGTTTTTCCGTGGGCGGTGGTGCAGTCTGATTTGGGCTGGTTCGGTTTTATTTCCATGAGTATTTTCTTGTTTTTATTAGTGGTTGGTTTTATTTTCGAATGGAAGAAGGGAGCGTTAGAATGGGAATAAGCAGCACTCTATTGCAAGAAAAAATACACATTTATTTAGGAATCGTTCATGGCCATTGAAGGATTAATGAAAGAGGGGTTTGTAACCACTTCACTTGACAGCGTTATTAACTGGGCAAGAACTGGCTCTTTGTGGCCAATGACTTTTGGCCTGGCTTGTTGTGCGGTAGAGATGATGGAAGCCGGCTCTTCGCGTTACGATTTGGATCGCTTCGGCATTGTTTTTAGACCGACACCACGCCAGTCAGATTTGATGATTGTGGCAGGCACACTGACCAATAAAATGGCGCCAGCACTTAGAAAAGTTTACGATCAAATGCCTGAGCCAAGATGGGTGATTTCAATGGGGTCTTGTGCAAACGGCGGTGGTTATTACCATTATTCTTATGCGGTTGTCCGCGGTTGTGACCGTATTGTGCCAGTTGACGTGTATGTGCCTGGTTGCCCACCAACGGCGGAAGCATTGCTTTACGGCATCATGCAACTGCAAGATAAAATTCGTCGTACCAATACGATCGCGAGAACTTAATGAAAGATTTAAAACAACAATTAATCGAAGAATTCGGTGAAAATAATCTGGTCGAAGCTTTTGGCGAGCTAACCTTAAGAGTTGATTCTGATGATATTATTAAGACCTGTATTAAGCTTAGAGATTTTTTCTCATTCGATATGCTGATTGACTTGTGTGGCGTTGATTATTTGACTTACGGCCAATCTGATTGGGATGCGGATGCCAGTGCTTCAGGTTTTAGCCGAGCGCGTGAGGCGCAAGGCGTTGAAGACAGGCATGAACAGCGTTTTGCTGTAGTTTATCATTTACTCTCAGTGAGTAAGAATTACCGACTTCGTGTGAAATCTTATGTGGATGAAGCAGAGCCTATTATTAAATCAGTAACCGCTATTTGGGCATCGGCTGATTGGTACGAGCGCGAAGCCTTTGATTTAATGGGGATTTTGTTTGAAAACCATACGGATTTACGTCGAATTTTGACAGACTATGGTTTTGTTGGGCACCCACTTAGAAAGGATTTCCCAATGATTGGCGAAGTTGAAATGCGTTATGACGAAGATTTAGGTCGTGTGGTTTACGAGCCAGTGAGCATCGAGCCAAATGTCAATGTACCACGAGTCATTAGGAAATAGGTAATTATTATGGCTGAAATTCGCAACTATACCCTTAACTTTGGTCCGCAACATCCTGCGGCACACGGAGTACTACGCCTTATTTTAGAAATTGATGGCGAGGTAATTGAGCGTGCAGATCCGCATATCGGCTTACTCCATCGTGGCACAGAAAAATTAGTAGAATCTAAGCCTTACAATCAATCTATTGGTTATATGGATCGCCTGGATTACGTTTCAATGATGTGTAATGAGCACGCTTATGTGATGGCAATTGAAACCATGCTTGAGCTAAAAGTGCCAGAACGCGCCAAGTATATTCGTGTGATGTTTGATGAAATTACGCGCATCTTAAATCACTTAATGTGGCTGGGTACGCACGGTTTAGATGTTGGCGCAATGAGTATTTTCTTGTATGCTTTCCGTGAGCGTGAAAAGCTGATTGACTGTTATGAAGCCGTATCAGGCTCACGCATGCATGCAACCTATTATCGTCCAGGTGGCGTTTATCGCGATTTACCCGAAAAAATGCCGCAGTACTTAAAGTCAGATTTCCGTACGGAAAAAGAATTGGCGGTTATGAACGAAAATCGCCAAGGTTCATTGCTTGATTTTATTGCTGATTTTGTAAAAGAATTCCCAAAAAGTATTAAGCAGTATCACGATTTATTAACCGACAACCGTATTTGGAAGCAGCGTTTGGTTAATATTGGTATTGTTTCAGCCAATCGTGCCAAGCAATTGGGTTTTACCGGTCCAATGCTCCGAGGTTCGGGCGTGGCTTGGGATCTTAGAAAGAATCAACCGTATTCAGTATATGACCAATTAGAGTTTGATATTCCAATAGGTGTCACCGGCGATAGTTATGATCGTTATTTAGTGCGCATGGAAGAAATGAGCCAGTCCAATCATATTATTGAGCAATGTGTTGATTGGTTGCGTCAAAATCCAGGCCCAGTCATGAGCGATGATCACAAAGTTGCACCGCCCAGTCGTGTTGAAATGAAAGATGACATGGAATCACTCATTCATCACTTTAAGTTATTTACAGAAGGCTATTGCTTGCCAGCAGGTGAAGTGTATTGTGCAATAGAGCATCCAAAAGGTGAATTTGGTATTTATTTAATTTCAGATGGCGCAAACAAGCCTTACCGAGTTAAGATTAGAGCTCCGGGTTTTGCACATTTAGCAGCTATGGATGAAATGGCAAAAGGGCATATGCTGTCTGATGTTGTAACAATCATCGGTACACAAGATATTGTTTTCGGAGAGATTGACCGATGAGAGGCTTCGTCTTTTTCCCTTCTACTGCGTTATATTTTAAAAATATTCAGTCACGTGGGTTTTACCACGCTCTTTCATATTTTTTACAATATGCCTTGCAGAAGACAAAAATACTCGCCTCTAAAGGTTTTAGACTTTTTAAAAGCTTTGAAAGTACACCTTCTGCTGTAGGAACAAGAGGTTTAATATTATGATTTCGACTAAAGCACAAAAACAAATTGATGTTTGGGTTGCAAAATACCCTGAAGGCCGTCAAAGTTCGGCCGTTATGGAAGCGCTGAAAATTGTTCAAGCAGAAAATGAAAACAGCCTAAATACTGACATCATTCAAGCAGTTGCGGATTATTTAGACATGCCTGGAATTGCGGCTGCTGAAGTGGCAACTTTTTATGAAAATTACAATCACAAACCGGTGGGCAAACATACCATTCGTTTTTGCCACAATATTTCTTGTATGTTGAATGGTGCGGATGATTTGATTGTGCATTTAGAAAAAAAACTCGGTGTTAAAACCGGAGAAGTAACAAAAGACGGCTTGATCAACGTTAAAAAAGTAGAGTGTTTAGGCGCTTGTGTGGGTGCGCCAATGTTTCAAATTGGCGACCAATACCATGAAAATTTAACGGCTGATAAGATTGATGAAATTGTGGACAATTTAAAATGAATGAAGTTTGCTTTAAAAACTTAGATCAGAAAGATCCGTGGTCGTTAAAAACTTACGAGGCCAGTGGCGGCTATTCAGTTTGGCGCAAAATCTTAAAAGGCGAGCTCACGCCTGAGCAAATCATTGGTGAATTAAAAACCTCTGGTCTCCGTGGTCGTGGCGGTGCAGGCTTCCCAACCGGTCTTAAGTGGAGTTTTATGCCGCGTAATGCCAACATGCAAAAATACGTGGTATGTAATTCTGACGAAGGCGAGCCAGGCACTTGTAAAGACAGAGATATTTTAAGATTTAATCCGCATTCTGTGATTGAAGGTATGGCGATTGGCGGTTTTGTGATGAACGCAACTAAAGGCTATAACTATATTCGCGGTGAGTTCATGGAACCTTTTTATCGTTTTGAAGAAGCACTCAAAGAGGCTTATGCTGCAGGCTTACTCGGCGAGAACCTTGATGGCAGTTCTGTTAGTTTTGACTTATACTCACACTTAGGTGCTGGCGCTTATATTTGTGGTGAAGAGACGGCACTCTTAGAATCACTTGAAGGCAAAAAAGGCCAGCCAAGATTCAAACCGCCATTCCCAGCAAATATTGGTTTATTTGGTATGCCAACAACCATTAACAATACCGAGAGCTTTGCTTCAGTGCCAGATATTCTTGCCAATGGCGGGCAGTGGTTTGCTGATATCGGTGTTGAAAATTCAGGCGGTTGTAAATTATTTTCAGTAACCGGACATGTTAATGAGCCCGCTAACTTTGAAGTGCCAATGGGCATACCCTTCAAAGATTTGCTAGAGATGGCGGGCGGTATTCGAGAAGGCAGAACATTAAAAGCAGTGATTCCAGGCGGATCTTCAACACCGGTGTTAACAGCAGACGTCGCCATGAATATGACCATGGACTATGATGGCATTGAAAAAGCAGGCTCTATGCTGGGCGCAGGATCTGTCATTGTTATGGACGATTCAACTTGTATGGTTGAAACACTAACGCGATTAGCGCATTTTTATTATGATGAATCATGTGGTCAGTGTACGCCGTGCCGTGAAGGAACAGGCTGGCTATATCGGGTATTAAAACGTATTATGGATGGCAATGGTAAAGCGGACGATATTGATTTACTCATGGGCGTTCAAGACAAAATTATGGGCAACACAATTTGTGCGCTAGGTGATGCTGCGGCAATGCCGGTTGAAAGCTTTATTCGATGTTTCCGTGAAGAATTCGAATATTACATCGAACATGGCAAAAGTATGGTGAAAGGATAATGGCTGATATTGAAATTGAAATTGACGGAAATGTAGTTAAGGCTAAATCT
>DQNX01000009.1 GCA_015658965.1 Gammaproteobacteria bacterium | reverse complement strand
TTGCGCGCCGCATTTTGGGCACTCGCCTCTGATAAAACGATCAGGCAGGAACATTTGCTTTTCAGGGTCAAATGCTTGCGAAATGGTGCGGGTTTTAATAAACCCAGCGGCATTCAACTTGTTATAAATGTCAGAGGAAATTTCTTTATTTTCTTCAGAATGAGTCGAATGGTATTGACTAAAGCCAATTGAGAATTCTCTAAAATCAGCCTGATGACGTTCGCTTACACCGTTAATTAGCTGCTCAGGGGTAATACCCAACTCAGTGGCTTTAAGCATGATTGGCGTACCATGTGCATCGTCAGCACAAACATAATGACACTCATTGCCCATCATTTTTTGAAAACGCACCCAGATATCTGTTTGGATGTACTCTAATAAATGCCCCAGATGGATTTCACCATTGGCATAAGGAAGTGCTGAAGTAACTAGGATTTTTCGTTGTGACATAAGGGTATGTAAATAGGCCTATTAATATTAAGGATTGCTTATAATTGTTATAAGCTAAAATAGCATCATTTTACTTAATTGGACGTATAACAAATGGCAGATTTAACCCAAGATCAAATCGAGAATATTCTTGAAACCGTTATTGATATTTACACTGAGAAAGACTTAATTGCCTCACACGCACTGGACAGCATTGATATTGATGGCGATAAAGTAACAGTTAATATTGTACTCGGCTATCCTGCAGCCAGTTATCACAAAACACTAGCAGATGCTGTGACTCAAGCGTTATCAAATGCGGGCATTAACAATTCAACGGTCAATATCGAAACCAAGATAGCTGCCTACTCCACCCAAAAAGGTGTTGATACACTACCAGAAGTTAAAAATATTATTGCGATTGCCTCAGGCAAGGGTGGTGTCGGTAAATCAACCACGGCTGTTAACTTAGCACTTGCACTGCAAGCTGAAGGTGCAAAAGTTGCAATCCTAGACGCAGATATTTACGGCCCATCACAACCAAGAATGTTAGGTGTTTCAAAATTAAAACCAGAAACAACGGGCGAAGGTAATTTACTACCTATCTTAGGTCACGGCATGCAGAGCATGTCAATTGGCTATTTAGTGGATGAAGAATCTCCAATGATCTGGCGTGGGCCTATGGTAACTCAAGCCTTAGAGCAGATGCTACGTGATACCTTATGGCGTGGTATTGATTACATGATAATCGATTTACCACCAGGTACAGGTGATACACAACTTACCCTGTCTCAAAAAATTCCAGTCAGTGGCTCGGTGATTGTAACCACGCCACAAGACATTGCACTGATTGATGCCAAGAAAGGTTTGGCGATGTTTGAAAAAGTTAACATTCCAATTCTTGGCATTGTTGAGAATATGTCATTGCACATTTGTTCAAACTGTGGGCACGAAGAGGCCATCTTTGGCGTGGGTGGTGGTGAAGCCATGGCTAAAGATGCAGATGTTAATTTCTTAGGTTCACTACCACTTGAAATGGTGATTCGTACAGATGTTGACGAAGGCACACCAACTGTTGCTAAAGACCCTGATGGCCGAATTTCAGAAATCTACAAAGAAATCGCTAGAAAAGTATCTGCTAAATTAACACAGCAAGACAAGGCAATGAACGCATTCCCAAGTATTACCATTGAGTAAACTTTTTTTAAGTTAGCCAATATAAGCACTTACTTATTCGTTTGACTCTCTTTGATCAGGGTACTATCATAAGAACCTTGTGATTGTGAATTTCTAAAAGGAGAGGAAATGCTATTCAATACCAAACATTGGATTCTTGAGTTTGTTTGTTTGTCGTTAAATTTTAACGTTGCTGCACAGGGTGATGCCAAAATAGGCAAGCTAAAAACCATGAGCTGTATGGGTTGTCATGGCCCGACGGGTAACAGCTTTGTACCAAATTTTCCCGCACTTTCGGGCCAGCCTGCTCGCTATATTGCCAAACAAATTCAAGACTTTACTGATGCATTACTGGGTCATGATGCGCCAACAATTCCTGTAATCACAATGGAACACACTTCTAATACTTACGTCCAAGGAGAAAATGGCTGGAGTAAGTTGGTGAAAGGTTACAAGTCCCTAGAAGCAGAAATTGAAAATAATTAATGTCAGACTACATTCATGAGTTTCAAGGACGCTTCATCGGCATCATGCAATGGGATGATTGCTATGCTTTGTTAGAAAAGTTGATTGATCAACCGGACGATTGGTATCTGTATGATACTTTGAAAGAAATCCCTGCAAGCACCACCAATGCAGAAATATTTATAAATCGAATTAACGAAATTAAGACCATTCTAAGTGAAAAGCACCAAGAAAGATTCTGCGGCATCGTCTACGCCAATGATTTAGAAAGCCCAAGTTTTGTTAAAATTTTTCATCCTAAAAATCTAGGAAAGTCTTGTGGTAGCAGTGAACATCCGCCTATACCGCAATGGCTGCTGTCTAAAACCAAGCCTGAAGATGTGGTTGCAAAATTTGGCCCGACCGTAAAAGAAAAGGGCTTTATTTCTAAATTTCTAAATTTCTAAATTTTTGCCAAAGAAGTAAAATTAAAACCTAATGGTTCTCAGAAACCTGGTTGATTGTATATTTTGGAATTTCTATCACTAGGTCGATATCATTAACAACTGCCTGACAAGACAGGCGAGAATCCGGATCT
>DQNX01000095.1 GCA_015658965.1 Gammaproteobacteria bacterium | reverse complement strand
TTATTTTTTATAATTTCAGTGTCTTTGTTTCCACTAGCGATTAGCCCAGAGGCTTCGACACTTTCACAAATTGCTGCTGGTATTATTTGGGTGGCTAGTATGCTGGCGGTATTGTTGTCTTTAAACGCTTTGTTTCATCATGATTTTGAAAATGGTGTGCTCGAACAAATGGTGATTTCTCACCATTCACTGCCACTGCTTATTTTGTCTAAGATTACCGCACATTGGATCTTAACTGGCATCCCTATTATCTTGCTGTCTCCTTTGTTAGGATTGCTCTTATTTTTAGAGGCTGAAAGTGTTAAAGTATTAATGCTAACCTTGTTGCTAGCCACACCGAGTTTAAGCTTAATTGGCGCAATTGGCGCCTCACTGATTGTTGGCATTAAAAACTCAGGTATGTTGTTGTCGTTATTAATATTACCCTTGTACATTCCAATACTGATTTTTGCCTCAAGTGCGGTTTCTCAAGTGCAATTTGGTTTGGATATTACCGGTCAATTGTATTTCTTAGCCGCCATCTTGGTGGTGAGTTTAATGAGTGCCCCCTTCGTGAGCAGTGTCGCTTTAAAAATAAGTTTAGAATAAACTATATTTTTTAAATTTTTTTGTTATAATTTCGACCACACGCTAATTTGTCCCGATTGCTAGCGTTGTTACTCATTATTTATAATGGTAACTAAAACAAGCTAAAGCAGGAGTTCTTCTAAAAAAAGACCCGCTTAAAGGGTTTTTTTTAATTTCTAGGAGAATAAAAAATGATTTTTACTTCCGAATCTGTTTCTGCCGGTCACCCAGATAAAGTCTGTGATCAAATTTCTGATGCTATTTTAGACGCAGCATTAGCCCAAGATAAAAACTCACGCGTTGCAGTTGAGACCTTGGTTAAAGACAATCATGTCGTCCTTGCTGGTGAGATTACTACGGGTGCCAACATTAACTATGAAAAAATCGTACGTGACACCATTATTGGTATCGGCTACGATAAAGAAGAATACGGTTTTAACGGCCATACTTGTGATTTAATCAACCTCTTAGGTGAGCAGTCTCAAGATATTGCCATGGGCGTTAATGAGTTTGAAAACCACGAACAAGGCGCTGGCGATCAAGGCTTGATGTTTGGTTATGCTTGTAATGCAACCGATGTGCTCATGCCCGCACCCATTCTATACGCGCATCGTCTGGTGGCTAAGCAGGCAGAGTTGATGAAAAACGGCACTTTGCCTTGGTTGCGTCCTGACGCAAAATCACAAGTTTCTTGCCATTACGATGGTCACAAGATTGTAGGTATTGATGCGGTGGTATTATCTACTCAGCATGATGAAAATATTTCATTAGATGATTTGCGTGAAGCCATTTTAGAAGAGGTGATTAAACCCGTGCTACCCAGTGAGTGGCTAACTGATTCAACCAAATTTTACATTAATCCAACCGGTCACTTTGTGATTGGCGGCCCCGTGGGTGACGCAGGTCTCACTGGTCGAAAGATTATTGTAGATACTTATGGTGGTATGGCACGTCATGGTGGCGGTGCATTCTCAGGTAAAGACCCATCAAAAGTGGATCGCTCTGCAGCGTACGCAACACGCTACGTGGCTAAAAATATCGTCGCTGCCGGCTTGGCTGATAAATGTGAGATCCAAGTATCTTATGCGATTGGTGTGGCTGAACCAACCTCCATTAGTATTGAGACCTTTGGTACAGGACAAGTGTCAGATGAAACTATCGAAGCATTGGTGGCTGAGCATTTTGACTTACGTCCTAAAGGTTTGATTGCCATGCTAGATTTAAAGCGTCCAATCTACCAACAAACAGCCAGTTACGGCCATTTCGGTCGCACTGAAGACGCCATTAGTTGGGAAAAAACTGATCGTGCACACTTACTAAAATAATCGTTTGAAGGTATAATTACTTTCTCGCCAAGGAGCGCTGCATTGGGAACCCCATCAGGCTTGGCAATTAAAACGGCGCTCATTTTTATTATGCTTTAATAGGAGATAAAAATGAGCAATCCCACTTTAAACAATGAAGACTACAAAGTTGCCGACATGTCATTGGCTGATTACGGCCGTAAAGAAGTCGAAATGGCTGAAGCTGAAATGCCCGCACTCATGGCATTACGCGCACGTTACGCAAAACAGCAACCCCTCAAAGGCGCTAAAATTTTAGGCTGTATCCACATGACCATTCAAACGGCTGTTTTGATGGAGACTTTGGTCGACCTCGGTGCACAAGTGCGCTGGTCAAGCTGTAATATTTTCTCAACCCAAGATCACGCTGCGGCTGCCATGGTAGCAGCAGACATTCCAACGTTTGCTTGGAAAGGTGAAACGGATGAAGAATTCTTATGGTGTATTGAGCAAACCATTTTGTCTGATGGCAAGCCTTGGGATGCCAATATGGTTTTAGACGATGGCGGCGATCTAACCGAAATGTTGCATGAAAAATACCCAGAAATGTTAAAAAATATTCACGGCATTAGTGAAGAGACGACTACTGGTGTTCACCGCCTACTTGAGATGATGGAAGAAGGCACACTCAAAGTGCCAGCCATTAATGTTAACGATTCAGTAACCAAATCAAAAAATGACAACAAATATGGTTGTCGTCATTCACTAAACGATGCTATTAAGCGTGGTACAGATATGCTCATGTCGGGTAAAAAAGCCTTGGTGATTGGTTATGGTGATGTTGGTAAAGGCTCGGCACAATCTCTACGCCAAGAAGGCATGATTGTTAAAATTTCTGAGATCGATCCAATTTGTGCCATGCAAGCTTGCATGGATGGTTTCGAAATTGTTTCCCCTTACAATGATGGCGTTAATACCGGCACAACAGCGGGTATCAACACCAACTTATTAGGCTCAACGGATTTAATTGTGACCACAACTGGCAACATCAACGTTTGTGATGATGCGATGCTACAAACGCTTAAGTCAGGCTCTGTGGTTTGTAATATCGGCCACTTTGACAATGAAATCGACACGCAATATATGCGTGATAATTGGCGCTGGGACGAAGTCAAGCCACAAGTTCATCGTGTCTTTAGAAGTGATGATAAAAATGATTACTTAATTTTATTATCCGAGGGTCGCTTGGTTAATTTAGGCAATGCAACGGGTCACCCAAGCCGAATTATGGATGGCTCATTTGCCAACCAAGTGTTAGCGCAAATGCATTTATTTGATGCAAAATTTGCAGATTTGGGTGGTGATATTTATGTTGAAGTATTACCAAAGAAACTCGATGAAGAAGTGGCAGCCGGCATGGTAGGCGGTTTTGGCGGTGTGCTGACGCAGATGACAGACAGGCAAGCTGACTATATCAACGTACCCAAGGAGGGGCCTTTCAAGTCGGAGTCTTATAAATACTAAAAACCACTAAATACATAAAAATGCGAGTTTTTTCTCGCATTTTTTACGTCATTTCAATAATTTCCAAAATTTTCATATTGCCCATAACAAAAGGTTTTTTTGAGAAAAAACAGCCTATTTTTGTCAAAAATATAGGAAAATTAAACCTTATTACATAATCATTTTTTTTGCTATAATAACTTCGTTACTAAAACTCGTCATGTTTTTAGTAGCACACCTAGAAGACTTAATATCTCCATATATTAATTATCTGTCTTTTGGGTTTTGGGGGTTTAACTTAATTCTTCTCAGCTTTATATCTAGCCCCCATTTTTTAATCTTTTAGCTGTTTTCAAATAAATCATATAGTAGCTATTGATGCGGTAAAATTTTTGTTATTTTTCACTGATTTCGTATGTCAATTTCAGACCTAGATGCAACAGCATCGTTTCAAAATCTAATCTTAAAATTACAGTCGTTTTGGGCTTCTAAAGGCTGTACCTTGTTGCAACCCTTTGATATGGAAATGGGGGCAGGTACTTTTCACCCTGCTACCTTTCTGCGTTCGATTGGCCCAGAGCCATGGAAGGCGGCTTATGTCCAGCCTTCTCGTCGCCCTACCGATGGTCGTTATGGTGAAAATCCAAATCGCTTAGGGCATTATTATCAATTCCAAGTATTGCTTAAGCCATCACCCAAAGACATTCAAGATCTTTACTTAGAATCATTAACTGAAATCGGCATTGATCTGACCATGCATGATGTGCGTTTTGTTGAAGACAACTGGGAATCACCGACACTCGGGGCCTGGGGCTTGGGTTGGGAAATTTGGCTTAACGGCATGGAAGTTTCTCAATTTACTTATTTTCAACAAATCGGCGGTCTGCCTTGCAAACCGGTTGCTGGTGAACTCACTTACGGATTAGAGCGCTTAGCCATGTACCTACAAGGGGTAGACAGTGTATTTGATTTGATTTGGGTTGATGGCGTGAGTTACGGCGATGTCTTTCATCAAAATGAAGTAGAACAATCAAAATATAATTTTGAAATTGCTGATACTGATGTTCTGTTTAGACAGTTTGATGAGGCTGAAGCCATGAACGAAAAACTAATAGAAGAATCTCTATCTTATCCTGCTTACGAACAAGTAATGAAGGCATCACATCTTTTTAACTTGCTCGATGCACGTCATGCCATTAGTGTGACTGATCGTGCTCGATTTATCCGTCGAGTTCGTGCAATGAGTCAAAAAGTCGCACAAACTTATTACGACTCGCGCGAAGCTTTAGGCTTTCCAATGGTAAAAAAATAATTAATCTGCATGAGAATTTTTTCCAAACTTTATCAAAAAGCACTGGATTGGGCGCAAAGTAAATACGCCATTTACTGGCTCTCTATTGTTAGTTTTCTAGAGTCATCCATTCTGCCTTATCCGCCACCTGATGTTATTCTGGCGCCTATGTCACTCAAGCAACCAAACAAGGCATATTATTACGCGCTGGTTTGTACAATCACCTCAGTTTTAGGTGGATTGGCTGGTTATTTCTTGGGTGAAATATTGCTTGCCTTCTTGCTTGAATATAGCTTAATCAAAATGACAATGGTTGATACTTCAAAAATTTGGTTTGACCAATATGGTATTTGGTTTGTTGGTTTGGCAGCATTCAGCCCATTGCCCTACAAACTTGCCACGATTACGGCTGGCACTGTGAGCATGGCGCTGTTACCCTTTATTCTGATTTCGTTGTTAGCACGGGGTGCACGCTATTATTTAGTGGCTTTTTTGATAAGAAAATTTGGCGATCAGGCTGATGTTTGGCTGAAAAAGCACATTGATCGACTGGGTTATGTTTTGATTATTATTGTGGCTTTAGGGGTTTGGTATGTTAATTAAACTGCTGGGTCTTGCTTTTATGTCAATCACCCTAAGCGGGTGTTTTTCTTCTACGCCCAAACTAAAAGTAATGATTATTGAAAAATCAACCAATCAGCAAAATATTGATCCGACGCGTTTGGCTAATAACGTGGTTATTGTTAAAAAAACTAAAAAAAATCAACAACAAATAGTTAAAAAGAGTTGGTCTATTCCGGTGTCTGGCAAGGTAGTGAAAACCTTTTCAAAGCAGCATACCGGCCTTACTTTTAATACCAAACCAGGGCAAGAGGTGCGTGCCATTCGTGATGGTATTATTACCTATAGTGGCAATACAATGAAAAGCTTTGGGAAGATGCTTATCATTAAACACCCGCTGGGTTTTTACAGCAGCTACACTCAAAATCAAAGTCTTAAGGTTGAGCGCGGTGATCAAGTCAAAAAAGGGCAGATTATTGCTTTAACTGGCATTAATGATTTTTACTTCGAGATGAAGAAATTCAAGACACCGATTAATCCACTCAAATACTTAAAGTGACCTTTTCCAACTGTCCTTATTTATACAAAGGTCTCTTAAAATAACAGCTAAAATAAATAACATGAATGAATTCTTACAAAACTTAACCGTTTACGAAACCGTTGGTATCTTATTTGCTGTAACTTTTATTATGCATATTGTCTTAGGGGCTGTGCTTAGAAAATTTATCTCACATGCAGATAAAACC
>DQNX01000152.1 GCA_015658965.1 Gammaproteobacteria bacterium | reverse complement strand
TTGTTATGAAAAAAACCTTATTGATTGTAATAATGTCCGTGTTTGGATTCTTTGCATTGCTTAATTGGCTTGATTTGGGGGAAATCGAGAGAAGTATTTTCCTTCCTAATTCAAATTATAAACCCAGTATTTCTCAAGGAGAGGGAGGCTATCAATCAAACTGCATGAAGTGCCATGGTAAAAAATTATTAGGAACAACAAAAGGCCCATCGTTGCTTGATGACGTATACAAGCCCTCTCATCATGCAGATTTATCATTTTATTTTGCAGTGAAAAATGGTGTTAGGCAGCATCATTGGAGATTTGGAGACATGCCAACGATTGCAGGACTAACACCACAAAGGGTTAGTGATATTATTTCTTATATCCGTTGGATGCAAAAAAACAAATAAGCTTTATTGGTATCGCTAACCAAAGCGTTGTAATGTGTAGTAGTATAGATCTAACTTAATAAAGATTGGAGGCTATCATGGATAGCAGTTTTTGGTCTTGTAAACATACTTGGAAGCGTAGTGCGAATAACACCAAATGGTGTTTAATCGGTTGTGCGATTGGTGATTTTGGTACCATTGCTTATTTTCAATTTAGTGCTGCCAGTGCTGGCACGTTGGTGATTTTTCTTTGGGCAATGCTTAACGGTATCATTACCAGTATCGCACTAGAGACTTACATGTTGATTCGTCAGAAAATGCAAGTTTCTCAAGCCTTTAAAATTGCTGTGGGTATGAGTTTGATTTCTATGGTCGCCATGGAAATTGCCATGAATCTCACGGATTATCTCATCACTGGTGGTGCAGTATTCATTTGGTGGGTGGTACCAATTGCATTATTCTTTGGTTTTATTACGCCATGGCCGTACAATTACTGGCGCCTTAAGAAGTTAGGTAAAGCTTGTCATTGAAGAATGCTTATATCAGGCATTCTTATTGGTAAAATATTGGATTAATAAATTTGAAGTTATTTAATTAAGATGACAAACCAAACAAACAATATCGCCAGTGTCTTAACCGAAGCACTACCTTATATTCAAAAATTTCAAGGCAAAACCATCGTTATTAAATACGGCGGTAATGCCATGGTTGATGAAACCCTTAAATCAAGCTTTGCCCGTGATATCGTGTTGATGAAATCCGTTGGCATGAACCCAATTGTGGTGCATGGTGGTGGTCCACAAATCGGAAAAACACTAGAGAAAATTGGCAAACAAAGTGAGTTTGTTGGTGGTATGCGTGTCACAGATTCTGAAACCATGGATGTAGTAGAAATGGTATTAGGCGGCCTGGTTAATAAAGAAATTGTTAATTTAATTCACCAACATGGTGGGCATTCGATTGGCTTGACTGGTAAAGATGGCAGCTTAATTTCAGCCAAAAAACTCAAGCATGTTGACTATCTAACATCTGAGATTATTGATTTGGGTCATGTCGGTGAAGTTGAAACCATTGATACTTCAGTGATCGACTTATTGCTCAAAGGTGACTTTATCCCAGTGATTGCTCCAATTGGTGTGGGTAAGGATGGCTTCTCTTATAACATTAATGCTGATTTAGTAGCCGGCTCTATTGCCGAAGCTCTGAATGCAGAAAAGTTGATTTTACTGACCAATACACAAGGGTTACTAGACGCAAACGATAAGCTATTGACGGGTTTAGATGCAAAAATGGTTGATAGTCTTATTGACGACGGCACGATCCATGGCGGTATGTTGCCGAAGATTGGTTGTGCCTTATCAGCGGTTAAAAATGGCGTTAAATCAACCCATATTATTGATGGTCGTGTATCACACGCTGTGCTTTTAGAGGTCTTTACTGATAGCGGTGTTGGCACTTTAATTACCTGCAATGAATAAAGCCCATCGCGACAGTATTCAAGTACTTGATTGTCAAATTCTGGCACATTATCAATTTGCAGGCGACCAATACATTCTAACGCTTGATTCACCTGAAATTGCCAAAGTAACCAAGCCAGGTCAGTTTGTGCACTTGACGGTTTCTGATGTGCTGGCAATGCGCCGACCAATTTCAATTATGTCAGTCGATGTCGACAATGGTACGTTTGATTTGCTTTATAAAGTGGTGGGCGAAGGTACAAGGCAATTAGCTGAATGTAAAATTGGCGAAGTTCTTTCTGTTATTGGCCCGATTGGCAATGAGTTTCAGATGGGTGACAAAAAACGACCACTGCTGATTGGCGGTGGTGTTGGCATGCCACCAATGATTTCTATTGCGCAAGCGATTAAAAACACTGATTACCAGCCATTTGCAATCTTGGGCTCTGAAGTGCCGTTCCCATTCAATGAAAAATTAGCGAACAATGCCAAGGATTACGTAGGTGCAACACACACAATGCCACAGCTTGAAGATTGGGGTATTGAGTGTCGTTTGGCCAGTTTGCAAGATTATGAAGGTGTTTTTAAAGGCTATGTGACTGACCTTGCTAAAGTGTATTTAGACGGCTTATCTGCCGATGAAATGGCGCAAGTTGAGGTTTATGCTTGTGGTCCACACCCAATGCTAGAAGCGGTTGCTAAGCTGGCTAAAGCATATGATCTACCTTGCCAGGTATCACTCGAAGAATACATGGCTTGTGCAGTCGGCGGCTGTGCAGGTTGTGTGGTCGAAGTACAGACTGACAATGGCCCGGCGATGAAGCGCGTTTGTGTTGATGGCCCGATCTTCGATGCTCAATCTGTATTTTGATTCGAGAAAATCTAGAAAAAGTCAGAGAAAGAATTCAAACGCTTGATTGTAATAATCAGGTTACCCTTATTGCTGTTAGTAAAACCAAACCTGCCTCTGATTTGCAGCAAGCTATTGATGCTGGCCAAAAGCATTTTGGCGAGAATTATTTGCAAGAAGCTTTAGAAAAAATTGAAACCCTTAAAGGACAGAGTTTGATCTGGCATTTTATTGGCCCCATTCAATCGAATAAAACGGCAAAGATAGCTGAAAATTTTGACTGGGTGCACAGTGTAGATAGACTCAAGAT
>DQNX01000137.1 GCA_015658965.1 Gammaproteobacteria bacterium | reverse complement strand
CTAAATTATCAGCAAATGGAATACTCCAAAAAATATTTGGAATTTTTGGGCCAAAATCAATCTTTTGCAACCATTTAGGGCCAAATGGCATTTTCATTGGCATGCCAGGGTTCCCTAACGGCGTTACTCTAAGTTTTGAGGTGTCTTTTAATAAAAGATTTAAGCCGTAAAATGTAAAGAAAATCGTAACTTCTTTATCCATTGCAACACCCGTAGAAGCAATAATGAAAGGCGGGAAAGCCCAGTCAAAAGTGCCTTTAGTGGCGATGATTGTCATTTTGTTGTTATCTGACATTTGTATCCTCCTCTAGCCTGTTTATTGCTTTAAACCTTTTCAATGGTAAAAATGTACTTACCACCTTCTTCAACGGTAGACATTAGTTTGTTACCGGTTTGGTTACAAAAAGCTTCAATATCTTTTACTGAACCTGCATCAGTTGAAATGACGTCTAAGATTTTTCCAGCATCCATTTTTGATAATGCTTTCTTAGTTTTTAAAATGGGTAATGGGCAGTTTAAGCCTGATGCGTCTAAAGTTTCGTCAGCCATGATAGGGACTCCTTTGTAAGTTGTAATGAAATAAATATGAACAGGTTAGATTATACTGGGAATACAGATAATACCACCCTTTATTAGTGGTATCTTGACTACCCCTTAGGGGGTATATTGTTAATATATTTAACTAATAAGTTTGGCTATTTTAGTCGCTCACTTGCCAATAGTCAAATATAATGAGTTCATGATTAAGAATTTGTCCTTGTTATTTTTAATACCTTTTTTGGCTTTTGCGCTCAACATCCCAGAATTACAACTCTCAGAATCGTTAAATGATAGAAAGCGTGGTAATGAGTTTTTACAACTGATTTGGAATACAGACTCGGTTATTGCCGATGTAGAAATGACAACTTATTTGCGAGATCTGGGTCATAAGTTAAGCCAATACAGTGAAAATCCCAATAAACACCTTGGGTTTTTATTGCTTAATGACGATAGTATCAACGCCTTTGCTGGCCCTTATGGCTATATTGGTGTTCATACAGGCATGCTGCTTAGCTCAGACTCTGAGGCAGAATTGGCTGGCGTATTGTCACATGAAATCGCTCATGTGACGCAAAACCATTTGAGTCGGTTTAGTGAAAAAACTGATAAGCAAACTTATTTAATGGTGGCCGGTATGTTAGCGGCGGCATTGGTAAATAATCCAGATGCTTCTCAAGCAATTGCCACTTCTACCGTAGCGGCAACGGCGCAACAAAGCATCAACTTTACTCGGGAGCACGAGTGGGAGGCAGATCGAATTGGTACTGCGATGCTGGCCAAATCTGGTTTTGACCCGAAAGGCATGGCACATTTTTTTGAAAAATTAAAAGACAGCTCGTCTGCTGAGGAGTTTTTACGCACACACCCTTTGAGTATTAACCGTATTTCCGACAGTCTGCAACGTGCAGCACGTACTTCGAGTGACCACAGAAAAGACTCGTTTGAATACGTGACCACCAAAGCCAAATTGTATTATCAAAAATATGGACGTATTAAGCTTGAACAAGACCCAGCAATTACACATTATATGCAAGCGTATCAAGCGTTCGAGAAGCAAGATTATGCCTCCGCCAAAACTGAAGTAGCACGCTTACTCAGCCTAAATAGTGATAAATCCAGTTATATTTTGGCAGGCCGTATCGCCTCTAAATTAGGTGAGATTGATCACGCTCAACAATATTTTGAGAAAAATAATTTAATTGAAGATGACGAATCTAGCGTGTATTACGCGGCCCAAGCTTACTTAGACAATCAACAAACACAATTAGCTGTGGCAACGTTAAAACCTTTTTTACGAGTGAATGAAGGCAGTTACGAATCGTATCAATTATTATCTTCTTTGTTTGTTAAACAAGGCGCCTTTGATCGATCGCATATCCAAAGTGCAAAGGCGTTGATTGTGCGAGGTGATTTAGATAAAGCAATTGGTCATTACGAACGTGCAAAATCGGTAACTCATTCTCAAGATTTGTACGACATTCTGAGTGTTAGGATTAACAATTTACAACAAACACTTGATTTGTATAAGGATCTTGATTAAGTACCTACAACAGTAACACCAGCTGGTGTGCCGAGTAACAATACATTGGCACCGCGATTAGCAAACAAACCATTAGTAACAACACCAACGATACTGTCTAACTCTGTTTCTACAGCTTTTGGGTCGGTAATTTTCAAGCCTTCAACATCCAGGATTAGGTTGCCATTATCAGTTACAAAATTTTCACGAATAAACGGTGTACCACCAATTCTACGAGT
>DQNX01000160.1 GCA_015658965.1 Gammaproteobacteria bacterium | reverse complement strand
GATTGCAATTAAATGGTTATCGACACTGCGTTTATCAATAATTTTAACAATTCTCCAGCCTTGTCCGGCTTGAAAAGAGGGTGAAAGTTCGCCTATCTCGAGTTGAAGTAGGTGTTGTTTAAAGGCTGCTGGCAACCTGTTCTCGTCGAGCCATCCTGATTCGCCGCCATTTTTATAAGAAGGGTCTTGGGAGTGCAGTTTGGCCAAACTAGAGAACGAAGTGCCGGCATTGATTTTGTCACTCAGTTCGGTTAAAAACTGCTGAATCAAACCGTCCTTAGATTGCAACAAAGAATCTGTTTGATCAACAGAGCTAATCACAATTTGTGCGATTTTAATTTGCTTATTAAAGCTCTCAGAGTTACTAGGATTTTTAGCAAGAGCCGTGTCAATTTCTGCGGGGGTTAAATCAATCTTAGCCTTTTGCAGAACAAGTTGTTTTAATCCTTTTAACGAAAGACGCTGAGAAACATTTTCAACAATTTCATCAAATTGATTGTTGGCTTGTAGTTGCGTTAAAGTCAACCCATTTTGTGACGCAATATTACTCAACATCGTGTTGACTGAGCTTAATTTTGGCTTAATGCCAAATTTTTTAATTTTTTCCAATTGCAACACCAAATCGATTTGACTATCAACCAATGCTATTTTTTGAGCCTTGGTAAAAGAGGGTTTAATCTCAGCGCTAATCGCATCAAAGGTAATTAATTCATCGCCAACAATGGCGATAATACTGTTGGGAGTCGCTGATAAATTAAGTGAAAAAGCAAATGTAAACGCAAATAAAGCTTTCATTGGACTAGTCATTTAAGTTGGCCAAATAGTTTGGGATGTTTTCTTCTAGACGTTTTGAAAGCCCAGGTGAGGTTGTTGTTAAGCCTTTAAGTACCAGCTCAAAGTCAGTTACATAGTCGTAATCATTGCCACTAATGTGTTTTTTGAAATGTGCCAAACGTAGCGCCCAGCAGCAAGATTCGTAAGCAATACCCGTGGTTTCTTTATTGGTGATTGAATCTGTAATTGAGCGATTGATACCCGCAAAAACATGCAGTTGAGTATTGATGGGGTAAGCGCCATATAGCTCGGCTGATTCAACACCATTGTCATCATGATGTGCAATGGTTAAGAATTTTCTAGGGCTTAATTGATAAGTAATGGCACTGTCTCGCTTATCTAGTTTTCTGGTTTCTGGATCGTATTGTAATGCGTTGTTAAGGGTGATGTTGTCGATTGAAATTTCAAGAGAGGCGGCAATGTCGGAATATTTTCTATTACCACCATTGGCACTAATGGCGTCGCCATAAAAAGTTTGGGCAGCTTTAAGGCTTAAATAAGTGTCACCTGTCTCTTCGTCAATAAAGTCAGACTCAAGACCAAAAGTGAAGTCATTGGCTTTATTGATTCTATCAATACCGGTATATTTCTGTCCTGCAAATAAACTTTCATAAGAGTCATTTTTATCAGCAGAGTCAAAATTTGGCAAAGCGTCTTGATTTTTATCAGGTGTGTAGTGGTAGGCCAATCTTGGCGTTAAGGTTTGAATTAAATCCTTACCTAAAAGATTGGTCTCCCTTTCTAAAAAGAGTTTTGAATCGATACCAAAACTGTAAATAGAACGATCTTGGTCGGCGCTATTATCAAGTGTGTAATCTGTGGTTGATAAGCTTAAGCTTGGCGTCAATGAGTAGGCGTCTGTTGATATGGAGCGACTAAAACCAACTTGAGCATGAGTACGAATGCCGGTTGTGTTGCTAGAGTCTTTGTGTGCAAACTTAGTACTGACCAGTGATAAATTAATATTTCGACCACTTAAGCCTTCAAAACTTTTTGAAATGGATAACTCGGGTGCACGCGTATAAGACGCACTACCGCTGTTAATAAGTTGTTCAGTTTCTGCAAATAAAGACAAAGTTAGATTACGCTCATCGTCTTTATAAGCGGCATCAACTTGCGAGTGTAGTGACGAGGCAGAAGTGTTGTTGTGCGCGATGTCTTTAAAGTAATTAACATCCGATACCCGATTGGTAATAATATTAATATTGGTTTTGTCATTAATAGAGAGGTTGGTTTTTGAATTTAACAACCAGCGTTTGTTGTTGGTAATATCGTCTTCATTTAAATAATGCCCTTCAATTTCAACTCGACCCTCTTTCCAATAATCACCTTTGGCAATAAGTTGTCGATATTTACCTTCTAAAACACTACCACGGCTTGATAGGTGATTTAGAGTGAGTAATAAATCACGGTCAGGCGCAATATTAAAATAATACGGAATTCTTACTTGGTAGTTGTTGTCTTTATTGGCGACGGATTCGTCATAACTGCCGAATGATGGCGCTAAGAAGCCAGAGCCTCGTCCTTCTAGAACCCATTCTTGATAAGGGGTGTAGAAAATTGGCACACCGAAAAACTCTACTGTAACGTCCTTGGCAACCCCTTTATTGGTTTTTGAATTAAGCGTGATTTGATCAGCCTTCATGCGCCAATCTGTATTGCCTAATGGGCACAAACTGTAGCTGGATGAGTTAAATACTTGCTTGGTGCCGTCGTTGGTTACCTTTTGTGCCTCACCGTTAATTTTTAAGGCTGGATAGTGGAACCTAACTTTTTCCAAGGTGGTGTAAGTGATGCCATCTTGTTTTTTGATGGTTGCTTTATCGCCAGTAAACATTAATTCATCATCTTGAAATTTAACATTACCACTTGCCTCTGAGGTTTTGCTAGATTTTTGAATGTCTATTCTGTCTGCTGCTAGATAATATTCAGATGAATTAAGTGAGACGTTGCCGCTTAATTGATATAAGTCTTTTCCACTAATTTCGCTACGATCAGCAAGCACGTCTAAACTTTGGGTGTCGGTAGAAAGTGTTTGTTTAGGGAATAGAAGAGTGTTTTTACCGCAACTCAGCACGACGCCATTTAAACTGTCTTCGGTTGTTGTTGTGAAGTAGGAGGTATTAGTTTCTTTTTGTGTTTGTTGAGGAGATTCTTCGACTAAGACTTTTTTAGAACTGATAAGAGTAACTTGTTCTTTTATAGCTTTATTTTTAATAATAGGCGTGCTGTCATTATTTAGTTGTTCATCAGTGTTTTTTGTTTCATGCTTTTTTGTTGGTGCTGTTGAGGTGGTTTTTGTCTCTTCAGGTTGATCGCTATTCCAGAAAGAAAAAAAGCTTGAGTCGGAGGATTTAGTTGTAGGTGTCTTATCTTCTGGTCCACAAACTCTATTACCATTGCTGGTCATTTTGCAGTCGTATGCAGAGGTTCCTGCAAATAAAGGTGTGCCTAAAAATAAAATAAGAGTAGAAAGAGCTAACTGCTTTTTAATGATCACGTCCAATAGTCCTGAATTTTAAATATTTTAACACTAATATGTCAAGTATCTTAGGGCTTATGTCTATAGTCTATTAGTTTTGTTATTAGTGGATAAATAGGCTTGGTTTTTCAGACGTATATTAGTTGCCTGAGCAGGTGATATTCTGGGTAAAATAACTCAGGTTTTATACTAATTATGGAAATTAACAATGGCTTGGAACGATAACAACAATCAAAACCCTTGGGGTAATAACGGTCAAACACCACCGGAATTAGACGAGGTGATTAAAGATTTTAAAAATAAATTTAGCGGTATTTTTGGTGGCAAACCAACAGCAGGTGGCCAAAAGTCTGCTACACCGCCAACAGAAAGTTTTAAATATGTTTTTATCCTGGCCTTATTGGTTTGGATTTTATCTGGCATCTATATTATTGATCCCGCTGAAAAAGGTGTGGTATTGCGCTTCGGTGCCTTTCAAGAAGAAACTGGACAAGGCCCACACTGGCATTTGCCTTTTCCAATTGAGTCTTTAAATAGAATTAATGTTGAGCAAATTAGAACAGCACAAATTGGTTATCGTGATGCGATCAGCAATCGACGTGGTGGCAATGTGTCATCTGAGTCGTTAATGCTAACCAAAGATGAAAACATGATTGATGCCAAATTTGCCGTACAGTACAAAATTAACGATGTGCAGGCTTATTTATTTAATGTAGCCAATCCTGACTCTACGCTTCGTCACGTAGTAGAAAGTGCAATTCGACAAGTTGTGGGTAAAAACACCATGGACTATATTTTAACAGAGGGCCGTATCGCAATTGCTGACAGTATTCAAGGAAGGTCTCAAGATTTGTTAAACGCCTACCAAACAGGCTTGCAAATTACAACGGTTAATATGCAAGATGCACAACCACCAGAGCAAGTGCAAGCTTCGTTTAGTGATGCGGTTAAGGCGCGTGAAGATAAGCAGCGTTTAATCAATGAGGCACAAACTTATGCCAACGATATTTTGCCAAAATCTCGTGGTAGGGCGGCTCGACTGCTCGAAGAGGCGAAGGCTTATAAATCAGAAGTAGTTTCTAAGTCTGAAGGTGAGGCATTCCGTTTTATACAAATTTTAACGGAGTATGAGAAAGCACCAGAAGTTACCAGGGAGCGTCTATATCGTGAAACCATGGAAAACGTATTGGCCAATACCAGCAAAGTGTTGGTTGATTCAAAAGCCAACAGCATGATGTATTTACCGATTGATAAATTGATTGATGTGAAAAAGTCTCGTACTGAAGTGATTATTCAAGGGACACAACAAGGGCAGTCAACGCAAACAGGTGGCGTTAGAAACATGTTCCGTAATAGAGAGGTTAGATAATGCAAAAAATAGTCATAGTAGTTGTAGCGGCTGCGTTCTTGATATTAAGTTCAGCGCTCTATACAGTTAATGAAACCCAAACGGCAATTAAGTTACGTTTAGGTGAAATTGTAACGGTAGAAGACACGCCCGGTCTTAAATTTAAAATGCCATTTGTGAACAACGTGGTGAAGTTTGATAATCGTATTCAAACCTTGGATGCACCAGCAGAGCGATTTTTAACCGGTGAAAAGAAAAACGTAATTGTTGATTCATTTGTTAAGTGGCGTATTTCTGACGCAGAACAGTTTTATAAATCAACTGGCGGTAACATAGCCAGAACCAACAATCGTTTAGCTCAGATTATTAAAACTGGCCTTAAGAGTGAATTCTCTAAGCGCACTATTGCCGATGTGGTTTCAGGTGAGCGTAGTGAGATTATGGCCAACATTCTACAACTGGCCAATAAAGACATTAGTGAGTTTGGTATTAAGATTATTGATGTGCGTATTAAGCGTATCGATCTATCGCAAGAAGTGTCAAATTCAGTTTATCGTCGTATGCAAGCAGAGCGCCATCGTGTGGCTAAAGAGTTTAGATCTAAGGGTGCGGAAGAGGCTGAGATTATTCGAGCTGCTGCTGATAGAGAGCGTACCATTATTTTAGCCAATGCGTATCGTGATTCTGAAAAAATTCGAGGTGAGGGTGATGCAGTTTCTGCTAATAATTACGCACAGGCTTATAATAAAAATGTAGATTTTTATTCGTTCTACCGTTCATTAGAGTCTTACAGAAAGTCATTTGGCCAAAATAACGATATTATGGTGTTGAATCCAAATACAGAGTTTTTCCGTCACTTTAACCCAGAAGTTAAATAAGGTGTTATTTATATGAGTACTTGGCAATTACCTGAAGGTATTGACGAACTCACTGGTGATCAAGCGCTGGCGTTTGAAGCGATGCGTCGAGCGCTTTTAGACCTGTATGCTGATAAAGGCTATGGCTTAGTGATTCCACCGATGGTGGAAAACGTAGAGTCATTGCTGTTAACCAGTGATTCAGTTAATGAAAAAACCTTTAAATTCTTAGACCCTGTTAGTGGCAAGATGCTCGGCGTACATGCTGATATCACCCCACAAATCGCCCGTATCGATGCAAAAAGAGCGAGCGATAAGGTTGAAAAATATTGTTATGTGAATGCCATCTTACAAACCAGAGCGGATGATTTTTATGCATCACGTTCACCGATTCAAGCAGGTGCTGAGCTGTACGGTTCAGCCGATGTTTCAGCCGATGTTGAAGTCATTAAGCTAATGCTTGAGAGTTTAAAGTTGTTATCAGTTGGCCCTATTGTGCTTAGTTTGGGCAATGTGTTGATTTTCAACACATTGATTAGTAATGAAACATTATCCAATGAGCAATCTTCAAAGTTAAGCCAAATTTTTGTTAAACGCTCTACGCCAGATTTGGAAGTATTTTTAGCCAACCACAGTTTAAATTATGCTGATAAATTCTCTGCATTAATGCGGCTTGAGGGCGATGTATCTGTCTTGAATGAAGCCTTAAGCGTATTTAACGATATGCCTATCGTTAAAGTGGCGATTGAGGACTTAATCAGCATCAGCGGTCAATTAAAGAGTTTAGACATTGATATAGTGGTTGATCTTGCAGAGCTTAAAGCTTATGAATATCACACGGGCGTTGTGTTCTCGGCTTACAACGAACATTACTCAAAAGCATTAGCACAAGGCGGTCGTTATAATGGCTTAAGCGCATCTTTTGGACAAGCGCGTGCAGCAACTGGTTTTTCATTTGATTTGAAATTTTTATCTCAAACAAAATAATATCAAATAGTTAGGAATTAACATGTCAAAAAATGTAGTAATCATTGGCACCCAATGGGGCGATGAAGGTAAAGGCAAGGTCGTTGATTTAATTACCGACAAAGTATCCAGTGTTGTGCGCTTTCAAGGCGGCCATAATGCCGGCCATACCTTGGTGATTGATGGCAAAAAAACAGTACTCCATCTCATTCCATCTGGCATCTTACGTGACAATGTTGAGTGTCTGATTGGCCATGGCGTTGTGTTGTCAATGTCGGCAATGATTAAAGAATTGGGTGAGCTGGATGCTGCCGGCGTTGATGCTAAATCACGTTTAAAAATCTCACCGGGTTGCCCACTGATTATGCCGTATCACGTAGCCCTTGATAATGCCCGTGAAATTAAACGCGGAAAAGCAGCGATTGGCACCACTGGTAATGGCATTGGTCCTGCTTATGAAGACAAAGTGGCTCGTCGTGGATTACGCGTAGGCGATCTTTTAGATGAAGTGGCATTTGCTGAAAAACTTAAAGATGTGATGGAATACCATAACTTTGCATTGACTAATTATTACGGTGTTGACGCTGTGGATTACGAAGCAACACTAACAGAGGCATTAGAACAAGCTAAGATTGTTATACCAATGATTACCGACGTAACCGAGAAAATTCATCAGCACATTAAAAACAATGAAAATATCTTGTTTGAAGGTGCACAAGGTGCGCTACTTGATATTGATCAAGGCACTTACCCATTTGTTACCTCATCAAACACCACTTCAGGGGGTGCGGTGACAGGCTCTGGTGTTGGCGTGACCGATATAGACTATGTAGTTGGTATTGTTAAAGCCTACACCACACGTGTTGGTGGTGGCCCATTCCCAACAGAGTTAATTTACGATGTGTCGATCGATGAAGGCGACCAGATTGGAAAAATATTAGGCACTATAGGGCACGAATTTGGTGCAACAACAGGGCGTCAACGCCGTTGTGGTTGGTTAGATATGGTAACACTTAAACGTTCATTTAATCTGAATTCAGTGACCGGTATTTGTTTAACCAAGCTCGATGTATTAGATTCTTTAGAAAGTATCAAAATCTGTATTGCTTATGACCTTAATGGCACGCAAATCACCACCCCACCATTTGATGCCCAAGGTTATGCAGATGCACAACCTATTTACATTGAAATGCCAGGTTGGAAAACTTCAACCATTGGTACAAAATCGTTTGATTCGTTACCTATTGAAGCGCAAAACTACATTCGCAAGATTGAATCACTTTCTGGCTTACCTGTTGATATCTTATCAACGGGCCCAGATCGTGATGAGACCTTGATTCTTAACCACCCATTTGACGAGGCCTAATGTCTGATCCCCATCATAAGAGAGAGTCTGAAAAATACGACAATCCAATCCCTTCAAGAGAATATATTCTTGAATTTATTAAAGAAAAATCCTTAACTAAATTTGAACTATACGATTTATTAAAAGTTGATGGAAAACAGAAGAAGCCACTCACACACCGATTAAAAGCCATGGTTCGTGACCAGCAACTTAGTTGTGATCGAGAGGGTGTGTTTAGTATTTTTAGTAGCAAAAGCGGAATATTGATAGGTACGATTATTGCCAATCCAAAAGGCTTTGGCTTTATTGTGCTAGATGAGGGTGGTAAAGATCTGCGACTTAACTCTAAACAAATGCAATTAGTTTTTCATGGCGACCGTGTTGAAGCTCGTTTGTTAAATCAGCGTGGCGATGCGAAAATTGTTAAGGTTATTGAAAGTATCAAAACTGTTGTAGGTCGCCTACACCTTAGTGAAGATGGTGCTTATGTTGTTGTAGATGATAAGCGTATTCGTAATAATATTAGTATCCCTGATATAACCAAAGAAAATACAGATCAGCAGATCGTAATCGTTGAGATTATCAAATCTCCAACATTCGAGAGTATT
>DQNX01000083.1 GCA_015658965.1 Gammaproteobacteria bacterium | reverse complement strand
TCTTTTAAGGTGACTTGATAATCGTCGTCAAATTCAAAAGCAATAAAATAAAAGCCCTTGCCCTTATTTCTGGTTGAGTGAATCGCCATAAAGTCGGTTTCCCATGAAAGCTCCGCTTGATATACAGCTGATGAATCAGAGCTGTCTTTTTGCACTAAGATAATGGTATTGCCGAAATGGAAAATAAAACGCTCAGCGCTACAACTTGATGCCGGTGCGATTTTTAATTCATTAGAATTTAGCGCATCGGCAATTTGCTTAAGCTGTGGGTTGGTAAGCTGTATGTATTTAGCATCTAAATAATCGTTAATGTTAGAATCAGGGTGATTATTTTCTAAGAATTTAACCAGTTTTGTTAGCATAGTACCGTCTTTTAAGAAAAAAACAATATTATACCCGATTGTCGGATTCTAAGACTTGTCGAGTGAGTCGGCGTATTTAATGGTGTATACATCGAAGATACTGATAGCCATCGCCGCAATAATTGGGCCGATAAACAAACCCAAAACACCAAACTGCATAATGCCAGCAAGCGTTGATAATACCGTGATCAGCGTATGATCTAACGCACTAGATTGGTTTGAATTTTTTGCAAACTTTTGAATAATGATTGGCCGTATAAAGTGATCAATAATTGTGCCGATAAATACCGCACCAAACAGTACAATAATCATCGCATCCGTGGTTTGACCTTGCGCGTACAAGTACAAACTTAAAGGCAACCAGATAAGCAATCCACCCAGTACTGGGATAAAACTGGCCAATGCCATGGCAATACCAAAGTATAGTACTGGAAGCCCAACCATCATGACGCCGATAGAAAACACCGCGCCTTGTAACAAGGCAATAACAAAGACACTACCCACTAAACTCACCGATAAGTTTGAAAATTGATTGAACAATATATCGTTTAAGTGGCTTTCTAATGGTGATAAAGCTTTAAGCCGTTTCACGGCGCTCTTGCCGTCAATGTAGAAATAATACAAAGAAAAAATAGTCACAATCAAGAAGAAGATAAAGTGAGAGGATAACGACACAATGCTTTTTAAGATCACCACGGAGAAATCTTTAATGCTGATTAAAAAGCCTTCCATATTGCTACTGAGTGCAGAGTTTAAAGTTACTTTTAACGAATCAGACAATGGCAAACCAGCAACAGTTTGATAAAGCATTTGATTGCTTTGCTTGGCATCAAAATCAGTGTTAATGGTTTGAATTAGTGCTGAAATCTCTAAACCACTGATGAGTAAGATATAACTCAGTGGCAAGATTAGCACCACAGTAACCAACAGAGTCATTAATAATGCAGCCTTTGAGTCTGAGAATTTTTGCTGAAATTTATTGTATTGTTGAAAGGTGGCAATAGCAATCAACAAGGCTAAAAATAGTGCGGGCATAAACGGGGTGAATAGCCATATTAAGCCGCCAATGGCTAGGATTAATAAGCTGAGCATAAAACCATGTTCGTAAGGTGTATTCATAAGTTTTCCATCTTTATAACTGTGTAAGCCACTTGTTCATAAGAGTGTGCAAATTTCATCGCTTCAATCACCAGCTGCAAGTTGTCATCGACACATATCATTTCGACTTTATATTCTTCGATGGCTTCAAGTTGGTCAAGTATGCCGATGGTAGGGTTGGCATTGCCAACAGGCTTAAATTGCCCAATACCAGTCGTTTGCCAAGCACAATTTTCATAATTGTTAAACTTGCCAGCACCCGCATTGAACATAGCATTTTTAACTATTTCTAAGTCTACTTCAGGCACATAAAAACTGATTTGGTACATTTAAAATTCCCCTTTTAAATAACGCAGTCGCTGATTCTCAGCCATGCGTTCAATTGCATATCTTAAAGTAGTTCTGGGGAGTTGTGCGTAGTTTTCTCTTAAGAAGGCTTTACAAACAGCACACTCTTTTTTGTAGACCTCTCTTAGCATCCAACCAACTGCTTTATGAATCAGATCCTCTGGATCGTTGAGAAGCATCTTAGAAATCCGAAGAGTCGGTGTGTACAAGCCTTGTTTTATAAAATAAAGTGTTGCAACTATGGCGATACGCCTTTCCCACAGATTGCTTGAGTTTGCCCAATCATAAAGCAGCGAGAATTTATCTTGATGCTGAAACAGATAATCACCCACAATATGGGGTGTTGAGTAATCGACCAAATCCCAGTTATTGACAGCCTTTAGGTTTTTTAAATAATAATTAAAAACCGCTACTTGATTGCCGGATTGATATTGACGCACCAAAATAATCAAACCACAGTAACGAATTTCATGAACAGCGTGAATAACCAATAGGTCAATTTCATCAAAGCCAATGTGCCGGTAATGCTGTTTGGCAATTGCTCGAATTTTTGGCGCACGAACACCCATAAATTGGTCGAACTCACTGTATTGTCCCGGCCCGGTTTTAAAGTAATACGCATTTGATTTTTTGCGCGACTCACTGGCAAAAGATTTGAGTTGTGCGATAACTTCTTGGGCGCTCATCGACTATACTAGGGTTTTTTGTTAAGGGGTTAATCATACATGCAAACAGCGTATTTTGCCGGTGGATGTTTTTGGTGTGTTGAAGCCATATTTCAGCGTATT
>DQNX01000088.1 GCA_015658965.1 Gammaproteobacteria bacterium | reverse complement strand
TGGCACCAGTGCTAAGTTCCAGCGTCAACTAACCACTGCAATCAAAAGAGCTAGATTTTTAGCATTGATTCCTTACACTGACAAGCACAAGAAATAGGAGCTAATCATGCAAGTAATTTTATTAGAAAAAATTGGTAAATTAGGTGGCTTAGGTGATTTAGCTAACGTTAAATCAGGCTATGCTCGTAATTTTTTAATCCCACAAGGCAAGGCTAAACCAGCAACAACGGCTAACCTAGCTGAGTTTGAAGTCATAAAAGCTGATTTGCAAGCCAAAGAAGCATTAGCATTGAAAGATGCACAAGCCAAGGCAGAGACAATGTCAGGTGTTGTTTGTACTATTACAGCAAACGCTGGCGATGAAGGCAAACTGTTTGGCTCTATTGGCACAGCCGATATTGTTGCTAATTTGGCCGCTAGCGGTTATGATGTTGAAAAGCGCGATGTTAACATGCCAGAGGCAATTCGCCATATTGGCGAATACGATATTAGTGTGAGTTTACACACCGATATTAACGTTGCTGTTAAAGTGGTGGTTGAAGCTTCAGAAGATGAAGAATAATTAACCTTTTAACTTAAAAACTGCGTTAAAATTAAAACCCTCGAAAGAGGGTTTTTTTATTATCTGAACAACGCATATGAACATCGAAAACGCCAATATACCGCCAAATTCACTTGAATCAGAGCAATCTGTACTGGGCGGATTGTTACTGCATAATGAGGCTTGGGAGCAAGTGGCTGACGCACTAACGACTAACGATTTTTATAACGCCTCTCATCGGCTTATTTTTAATGCGATCGCCCTACTTTTAGAGCACGATCAGCCCGCTGATGTTTTAACCGTCAAAGAGCAACTAAAAAAAACCGGCGAAGAAGAAGCGGTTGGTGGCTTTACCTATTTAACACAAATTGCTGAAAACACACCGAGTATTTCAAATATTGGCGCTTATGCAAAACACATCCGTGAGCTTTCTGTCTATCGGCAACTTATTGTAGTTAGCCATGAAATTGCTGACTCTGCTTACCGACCAAAAGATATTAAAGTGCAAGAGTTAATTGACCTGTCTGAGAGAAAAATATTTCAAATCGCCGAACAAATTACGCGTGGAAAACAAGACGTCGTCAACGTTAAAGATATCACTAAAAATGTGACTAACCTAGTTCAAGAATGGGCAGACAGTAAGGGCTCACTAACAGGCTTAGAAACAGGCTTTAGAGAATTCGACAAACTCACCTCCGGTTTACAAAATGGTGATTTAATTATTATTGCAGGGCGTCCTTCCATGGGGAAAACCGCGCTTGCCATGAATATTGTTGGCAATGTTGCCATAGAGCAAAACAAGCCTGTATTAGTTTTCTCTTTAGAAATGCCTACTGAAGCCCTAATATTGCGAATGATTTCTTCATTTGGACACATTGATAGCAAAAAAATTCGTGCGGGAGAAATGACAGAAACTGACTGGAATAGTTTTAATCATGCGGTCAGAGCGATGGAACAAAACAACATTCTCATTGATGAAACACCTTCAATCACCCCAACTGAAATACGCGCCAAAGCGCGCCGTATTAAAAGACAATATCCTGATTTATCGTTAATTATGGTGGATTATTTACAGTTGATGACCGTCCATGGTAAGAGTGAAAACAGAGTGCAAGAAATATCGGAAATTTCTCGCTCACTCAAAGCACTGGCTAAAGAAATTAGCGTGCCTGTTATTGCATTATCTCAGCTAAATCGTGGTGTAGAATCCCGCCCTAAAGCGAATAAAGGACGCATGCCACAAATGTCTGATCTGCGTGAATCTGGCTCTATTGAGCAAGATGCGGATATTATTGGTTTTGTTTATCGAGACGAGCAATATCATGATGAAACCTATTCCAACCCTGAAGAAGTGGGCAAGGCAGATTTAAAAATAGTCAAGCACAGAAACGGTGAAACGGGCGGTATCAAACTTGCATGGATTGGTCAATACACGCGCTTTGAAGATTTGGCCAATGAAAATCAATTCCAAGGCATGCCTGATGAACAAATGGATGCCGCCTATCTGAATAATATGGCCAATTTTGACAAAGAGCCCTTCTAACTTATTGACTCGGGCATAACCATGTACGCCAGCGCCTCAATTTCACAATCCGCACTTGCCCATAACTTATCAATCGTTAACAGTTTTGCGCCAAAAGCAAACGTTGTCTCGATGGTCAAGGCCAATGCCTACGGGCATCAGCTTGAGTTAATACAGCCCTTAATCGATGGGTCCGACCTATTGGCAGTAAGTGAGTTGTCAGAAGTACTCAAATTAAGAACAAAAACCGATAAACCAATTTTGCTTTTATCTGGTATTTATTCAGAAGATGAATTACAGTGTGCGATTGATTTAAATTGTTCTATTGTTGTGCATCATGCAACACAAATAGCATTTATTAACCATACTCAGCAAGCCGTTAATATTTGGTTAAAAATTGATACTGGCATGCACCGACTAGGATTGTCTAGCCAAGAATACGCGGATTGCCTTTCAAACTTACAAGCCAATCCATTGATTAACATTGAATGTGTCATGAGTCATTTTGCTTGTGCTGATGAAGTCAATCACCCCATGAATACAACGCAACTCAACCACTTTAACGAACTAACAAGCTCGACAACAAAGCGCTCTATGGCAAATTCTGCAGCCATTCTCACTCAAACACAAGCGATTTTTGATTTTGTACGTCCTGGCATAATGCTGTATGGTGCCTCACCGTTTGAAAAAAACAAGGCCGGCCTTAAGCCGGTGATGCAATTATCTGCACCCGTGATGTCGGTCAAAATCATCCATGCCGGCGAGTCGGTGGGTTATGGGGCAACTTGGGTGGCCGATCAAAAAACCAGCATAGCCATTATTGGTATTGGCTATGGTGATGGCTATCCTAGGCACGCTAAAAATGGAACACCCGTACTGATTAACAACAGCTTGTGTGCGTTAGTCGGTCGTGTATCGATGGATATGATCTGCGTCGACATTGGAGACACACAAGTTAGCGTTGGGGACAATGCCATATTATGGGGCGATAAAAAACTTCGTGTTGAAACAGTGGCAAAATACAGTGATACAATCAGCTATGAGTTATTAACCAATGTGAGCAATCGTGTGAAATTTATTAGCGCCACATGAATCACCTTATTCAAATTAGTGATTGTCATATTGGCGACAGTGAACTGTCAATGGGGGTTAATAGCCATCAGAATCTAACAAACATTATCAAACAAATATCGACTGTTAAGTCTGATGCTCTACTCATTAGTGGCGATTTGGCACACAATGGCACAGTAAAATCGTATGAAATATTAAAACACATTCTTACGCCCATTCAGTCAGATATTTTTATCCTTTCGGGCAACCATGATGATGCTAACAACCTGAGCACTGTCTTTAATAAAAATTTATTTAATCAGTTTAGCTTAGGGGTTTGGGAAGTCATAAGCGTTGATTCAGTACAAGTGGATAAAACCAGTGGTTACTTAACTCGCCAAGCATTAATTGAGCTGGATAAACGCCTTAAAAATTCTAATGCTAAATACAACTTAGTGGTTTTGCATCACCCCATCGTACCCATGAACAGTAATTGGGATGACTCACTCTCTTTAGAAAATCCAAAAGATCTCTTTGAAGTGCTGGTTAAATACCCTAAAATACAAGCTGTATTATTTGGCCATGCACATGAAGCGGCTGAATTTAGTCAAGACAATATAAGAATTATTTCATGCCCATCAACTGCATTGCAGTTTAATAATGAAAGCAGAATTGGCTTTAACCATTACACCCTACATGACAATGGTCAACTAGACTACGACACACAATGGCTATAGAAGACAATTTTCTTAGATCTTTATACAATCAACAAAATCCGAAAACCTACTCCGAGGTATCGCAATTGTTTGAGCTGAATTATCAAAAGATACTAAAACTCATCCCGCTATTAAAACAAACAACTTATAGCAGTATGATTAAACATGATAGTGAAAATGATCTTTACCTATTTGTTGAAGAAACAACGCCTTATACAGGCACCTATATCCTCACTCATCAACTCGATGCCCCTTCTGGTTTAATCAATCGACCTGATATCAAATTTAAAATTTATTTTGATGCAAAACTTTTGGAAGTGATTTCAGTCTGTAATGAGACTATACTCAACAGTTCTCACCCCTATCTAGCACAATGCAGTGATATGAATATACAATGGGAATTAAACACTTTTATCGAAAATTGGCTGGACTACTGTTTGGGTAAATATCAAGGAAAATCATGGCAGATGCTGTAGATCCCAAGGCTAAGGGAAAATTAGTCATTGCAATTTCATCAAGGGCTTTATTTGATCTTGATGAATCGCATCAGATTTTTAAAGAACATGGCGTTGAGGCGTATGCCCAACACCAAGAAGAAAATGAGGAAATTATTTTAAAACCAGGTGTTGGCTTTTCATTGGTTAAAAAACTACTGGCGCTAAATACCAAAAAAAATCCCATTGATGTTATCTTGTTATCTAGAAATAGCGCAGACACGGGTTTGCGTATTTTTAATTCGATCGAACATTACGGCCTTAATATCTCGCGTGCTGCCTTCACTAGAGGAGAAAGTACGCACAACTTGGTAGGCGCTTTTGAAGCTGACTTATTCTTATCCAGCAATTATCAGGATGTGCAAAAAGCACTGGAGTCAGGTTTTGCAGCCGCCTCTATTGTTGGTTCTAGCTCAAACAACTCTGATGACGCGCAATTACGCATTGCTTTTGATGGAGATGCCGTTATATTTTCAGATGAGGCTGAAAAAATATATCAAGAAAAAGGCATAGAAGCCTTTGAAGAAAATGAGCGTAATTCAGCTAATATCGAGCTCAAAGCAGGACCTTTTAAATGTTTTTTAAAATCATTACATAAAATTCAATCTGATTTTCCAATAGAAAATAATCCAATCCGAACCGCCTTAGTTACCGCGCGTTCTGCCCCTTCGCACAAGCGTGTTATTCATACGATGCGCAAATGGGGTATTCGTATTGACGAGTCGTTCTTTTTAGGCGGGCTTGATAAGGGCATCTTCTTAAAAGAATTTGGCGCTGATATTTTCTTTGACGACCAGCATAAGCATTGTCAATCAGCCTCTCAATACGTACCAACCGGACATGTTCCTAGTGGTATTACCAACGAATAAATTAATATTATTTTAGATCTAAGCTGGGCTTGGGTCTAAAAATATCTAGGAATAAATCGAATTAAATCCACGCTTATTCATGGGTAAAATAACTTAACTATTCCATCAAATAAGTCTATGTCTAATAAGATTCAAGCCATTCGAGGAATGAACGACTTACTGCCAAAAGATTCTGAACTTTGGTTGTCGTTAGAAAAAACAATTTTTAATTTGTTTATCTCGTATGGTTTTAAAAATATTCGCACACCTATCGTTGAAAAAACTGATACTTTTTGTCGTGCCATTGGCGAAGCAACGGATATTGTTGAAAAAGAAATGTACTCATGGAAAGAATCAAATGGTGACAGCTTAAGCCTTAGACCTGAAGGTACTGCCGGCTGTGTACGCGCCATGATTGAACACAACTTACCCAGAGAAGGTATTCAAAAAGTTTTTTATCAGGGCGCCATGTTTAGACACGAGCGACCACAAAAAGGCCGATACCGTCAATTTCACCAAATTGGCGTTGAAGTGTTTGGTGCTGACAATGCCAAAATAGATGCAGAATTAATGGCCATGACCCATTCGTTATGGCAATCTCTGGGCTTAAAAAACCTAACTTTAGAAATCAATACTTTGGGCTCATCCGAAGCAAGAGCCAACTATAGATCTGTATTGGTTGATTATTTTAGCCAGTACAAAGACCAACTTGATGAGGACTCAACAAGACGCTTGTCAACCAATCCTTTACGAATTCTGGATAGTAAAAATAAAGACATGCAGTCTTTGATTGACGCCGCACCCAAACTGATGGATTATTTAGATGACGAATCAGCCCAACACTTTGATGAGTTTAAAGCGTACCTAGAATGCTTAAATATTCCCTACATCATCAATACACGCCTGGTTAGGGGGTTAGATTATTACAACCGAACCGTGTTTGAATGGACAACAACCGATTTAGGCTCACAAGGTACAATCTGTGCAGGTGGTCGCTATGATGGCTTGGTTGAAAAAATGGGTGGCAAGCAAACCCCCGCCGTTGGTTTTGCCCTAGGATTAGAACGTTTAATTTTATTATTAGAAGCACAAGAAATTACACTGGGAGGGCCAGCTTTGTCAATCTATTTAGTTGCATTAGGCGATAATTCTCAGCTTAAATCTATGCAAATTTCTGATAAACTGCACCGTGCATTACCAAAAGCAATACTTTATAATGACCTGACTTTGGGTAGTTTTAAAGCACAATTTAAAAAAGCAGATAAAGCCAACGCTGACTACGCTTTAATTCTAGGTGAAGAAGAAGTACAAAACAATCAAATCGCTATTAAACCACTCAAAGGTCAAGGCGAACAACAAACCATGAGCCTAGAAGAGGCGATACAATATTTTAAAAATTAAGAGAAAAGTATGAAGAATTTTATTGACGTCATCAAAACCGAAGACGAACAAGCTGAACAAGTTAAAAAATGGCTTAAAGAAAATGGCCCTCAAATCGTTGCCGGTGTAGTGATAGGCTTAAGCTCTATCTGGGGTTTTGATTACTATAATAACTACCAACACACACAATCTGTTAATGCACGCTCTGCTTACTTATCTGTCGTTTCAAGTCCAAATTTACAAGCACTAACCAACTTGAAAAGCGATCATGCAGACAGTGGCTACACACAACAGGCCGTATTGATGATGGCAAAACATGCAGTAAACCAAGGCAATTATCAACAAGCAATTGGGTATTTATCGCCCTTGTTAAATACTAAAAATGAATTTATCGCACATACGGCGAAACTTAGATTATCCAGCATTTATCTAGAAATGAATAATTATGAGCAAGCCTTATCAGTCCTTAGTCCAGATGAAAATTCAGCTTTTAGTGGCTTGTTTAATCACACTAAAGGTGATATCTATTTAGCACAAGGCAACATCGACTCTGCTAAAAAGGACTACCAACTAGCGTTAAATCAATTATCAACTGATTCAGAGTTGCGAGGTTTAATTCAAATTAAACTCAACGACCTTAACTAACCCTTACAGATTGTGGGATTACCTATTATTTCCCTTGTTGGACGACCAAATGTTGGCAAGTCCACACTCTTTAATCGCTTAAGTAAGTCGCGCCAAGCTTTGGTGTCTGACTTTGAAGGCTTAACCCGCGATCGCCAATACACTGAAATTTTGTTAGATGACGACAGTGAAACCTTTGTTACCATTATTGATACTGGAGGTCTAACCGGTGATGACAACATCATTGATAGTGGTATACAAGGTCAAGTACTAAATGCCTTGGAAGAGTCTGATGTTATTTATTTCATTGTTAGCAGTCGCGATGGTGTGATTGGTCTTGATCTGGAAATTGCCTCAAGACTCAGACGACTAAAAAAAGAGATTGTCCTGGTGTGTAATAAATCTGAAGGTCTTAAAGAAGTCATGGCGGCTGAGTTTTACGAATTAGGTCTGGGTGAGCCCATTCTAATTTCAGCAGAACACGGCCAAGGCATTGATGATTTAATTGATCACACCTTGCCTTTACTGCCGCAAGCAACTTTGGAGGAAGAAGAGAAAGTTGAAGGCATTGCAGTTGCCGTACTGGGCAGACCCAATGTGGGTAAATCAACTCTTATTAACCGAATTTTGGGTGAAGAACGCGTGCTTGCGATTGACATGCCAGGCACAACACGGGACAGTATTTATATTCCGTTTGAGCGGGAGAATCAAAAATACACCCTAATCGACACCGCTGGCATCCGCCGCAAGCGCTCAACCCATGAAAAAGTTGAGATTTTTTCCATCATTAAGGCCATCGATGCACTGGATCGCTCGCACGTGGTTATTTTGGTACTTGATGCTCGCGAAGGTGTTACCGAGCAAGATGCCACCCTACTTGGCATGATTTCTGACAAAGGTCGCGCCCTGCTGATTGCGATCAATAAATGGGATGGATTGGACGAATATCAAAAAACAGAAGTTAAACGTAAACTGGACGTTAAATTATCATTTGTAAACTACGCCAGCGTGCATTATATTTCAGCCCTGCATGGCTCGGGTGTGGGTAAGCTGTTTGCACCCATTATCAAATCTTATATTAATGCCAGTACAAAGCACTCCACTTCAACCTTAAACAAAATTTTAGAAAGGGCGAATACCGGTCACCAGCCACCACCGGTCAAAGGCAGACGTTTAAAGATTAAATACGTCAATCAAACCGATATATTTCCACCCACGCTGACTTTCCATGGCAACCACCTGCAAAACGTGCCAAATGCTTATGACCGCTATTTAAAGAATTTCTTTATCAATGCACTTAAACTCACCAATACACCGCTTAGAATCGAATATAAGAGTGGAGAAAATCCTTTTAAAGACAACAAAAACGAACTTAGCGCCCGTCAAGTGACTAAAAAACGTCGTCTAATGCAGTTTATTAAGAAGCGTAAGAAACGTAAGTAAATTCTATCTGTGCACTGGTTCGATCAATCTGCGCTAATAATTCGCAATACGAATTTTCACGAATCTCAGTGGCAGACGCATCATCACTACAAGCACAACCCGTTAGCACCTCACAAAAGAAAACACCGATTTTTAGATGAATGGTTTTATCATTGGCTGAGCTAGATAAAATCATGACATCGATAGAATCTTTGTCTATGGTTTTGCTGTGATTACAGCATTTTTCTAAGGGTAGTAAGTCAAGATCAAGCGCTTTAATAGCCGTTCTAAAGTGCTGGGTAAAACCATCCTTCCCCCAATGTTTTAAAGCAGTTTTAAACACTAAGAGGGGTCTTTAAGAAGATAGAATTAGATTGTGTGCTTTGTTAGCAGCTTTGATAAAATTTTCAAACAATGGATGACCATCACGCGGGGTTGAGGTGAACTCGGGGTGGAATTGACAAGCAATAAACCAAGGGTGATCTTTGATCTCGACCATTTCAACTAAAGTACCATCAATTGATTTTCCAGAAATAATCAAACCGGCTGCTTGCACTTTTTCAATTAACGTGTTGTTAACTTCATAACGATGGCGATGGCGCTCAGTAATCACTGCTTTGCCATAAATTTTTCGAGCGTTTGTGCCCTTAACCAAAGCACACTCCTGACCGCCAAGGCGCATCGTGGCGCCTAAATCAGAATCTTCATCTCGGGTTTGTACACTGCCATCCTCGTCTTGCCACTCGGTAATTAAGCCAACAACTGGATAAGGGGTACTTGAATTAAACTCAGTGCTGTTGGCGTCAGTCATGCCTGCCATGTTGCGCGCATACTCAATAACGGCAACTTGCATACCCAAGCAAATACCCAAATACGGTACTTTGTTTTCGCGGGCAAATTTTGCCGTGGCAATCTTGCCTTCAACGCCGCGATTGCCAAAACCACCTGGAACCAGGATGGCGCTCATTTCACTTAAGCAATCCGTACCCGTTTTTTCAATTTCTTCAGAATCAAAATAATGGATGTTAACTTTTGTGCCGGTGTTAATGCCGGCGTGTAATAACGCCTCAGAAAGAGATTTATAAGCCTCAGTCAAGTCGACATATTTTCCTACCATGGCAATATCAACACTGGATTTAGGATGGTTTAGCTTGTCAATAACACTGTCCCATTCACTTAGGTTAGTTGGGTTGCATTGTATGTTTAGCTTGTTAATAACCACGTCGTCTAGACCTTGCTCGTGCAGGGCGCGCGGAACTTTGTAAATAGTATCAACATCTAAAGAAGTGAAAACTGAATCTTCTGGTACGCTGGTAAATAAAGCAATTTTTGCACGTTCTGTATCAGGCAATGGGTACTCAGAACGACAAATCAAAATATCGGGTTGAATACCAATACCGCGCAACTCTTTGACCGAGTGTTGTGTTGGTTTGGTTTTTAACTCGCCTGCTACTTTAATATAAGGCAACAAAGTAAGATGGATAAACAATGTATTTTCACGGCCCAGCTCAAGGCTCATTTGCCTAATCGCTTCTAAAAATGGCAAAGATTCAATGTCACCTGCTGTACCACCAATTTCAACCATGGCTACATCTGCACCTTGTGCTCCAGCCTCTGTCAGGCGCTTAATTTCGTTGGTGATGTGCGGGATGATTTGCACCGTTGCACCTAAATAATCACCTCGACGTTCGCGCTTAATCACGTTTTCATAAACACGGCCTGCGGTAAAATTATTTTTCTTGCCCAGTTGCTGACGAATAAAACGTTCGTAATGGCCTAAATCTAAATCTGTTTCTGTGCCATCGTTAGTCACAAATACCTCACCATGTTGGAACGGGCTCATAGTACCAGGATCGACGTTAATATACGGATCGAGCTTAAGCATGGTGACATTAAGGCCGCGTGATTCTAGAATAGTTGCTAAAGAGGCAGAGGCGATACCCTTGCCTAAAGAAGAGACTACACCACCGGTAATAAATATGTATTTTGTTGCCATTGATAAGTAGCAAAGTTGAAATGCTTATGATACCCTAAGGCGTTATAATACAGACAATCAAAATAAAACATAATTGAAAATGCAATATAAACAGTTTTTTTCTCGCTTATTTTTCTACTTAAAAGCGCACATTGGCAAGCTTGTCTTTACCTCGGTAATGATGATGTTTGCAACCGCATTAGAAAGCACCATTCCTGAAATCACTGGTCGTATTGTTGATGAATTATTTGTTGCGCAGCGCGATCAACAAACAGCTTTAATCTATGCTTTGGCTTTATTTAGTGTTATTGTTTTAAGCTCCATTTTTGCCATGACCTCTACCGCTGCCAGTTCTTGGGTCTCTAACAAAGTTATTATGGACTTACGTGTGGACATGTTTGCCAAATTATTAAGATTACCTAAATCTTATTTTGACCAACATCCTACTGGCAAAACCTTGTCTAAACTTACTTATGATGTTGAACAAATTGCAGCGGCCGCCTCAAGTATTTGGCTAGATTTTATTAAATCATCCATGAGTGTTATCATCTTGGTTGGTTATTTATTTTATAAAAATTGGCAACTGAGTTTAACGCTGCTTATCTTATTACCGTTGGTATATCTGGCTGTTAAACTTTCATCAAATCGCATGCGCAGCTCCTCGAAAAAAGTACAAAATTCCATGGGTCAAATGACACACTTGTTAGATGAAAATATTTCAGGTAGCTCGTTGGTAAAAATCTATCATGCACAAAAGCAAGAAAGCACTAAGTTTAACGATCTGATTAAAAACATTCGTCAGCAACGCTTTAAAGTCGACATGACGGGCGCGTTTAATACGGGATTTGTCAATATCTTAATTGGCTTGTCTTTAGGCAGTGTGGTGTATTTTTCATCTACCCTGCTAAATATGAGTGCAGGTGAGTTTCTGTCGTTCTTTACAGCCATGGGCATGCTGGTCAAGCCTGCTAAAAGTTTGGTTAATATTAACAAACCACTACAAACCGCCATGGCTGCCGGTGAAAGTGTGTTTGGGCTGATTGATGAAGACGAAGAGCATAACGACGGCACTCAGCAACTCACAAGCTCAAAAGGTGCGATTAAATTTAAAGATGTATCCTTTAGTTATGCCGATGATGTCACCGTTTTAAATAAAATTAATTTAGACATTAAACCGGGTGAAACTGTTGCCTTAGTTGGCTCCACGGGCAGTGGTAAAACTACGATTATTCAGCTTTTGGCTAAATTTTACTCACCTGACTCTGGTGTTATTAGCATTGATGGCACTGATATTAGAAAATTTGAAGTTGACTCATTACGCTCTCAAATTGCCTTTGTTGATCAAAATGTACGCTTATTTAATGACACGGTTAAAGGTAATATTGCACTCGGTCAAATCGATACAATGAGCGAGGAACAAATTCAACATGCTGCAAAGGTTTCTAATGCACATGAATTTATTCAAGAACTGAGTGGTCAATTCGATACCCAAATTGGCGAAGATGGCGCCAAGCTTTCCGGTGGGCAGCGCCAACGCTTGGCGATTGCTCGCGCGATTGCCAAGGACAGCCCAATTTTGATTTTAGATGAGGCCACTTCAGCGCTCGATTCAGCTACTGAAAAACAAGTGCAAGCTGCCATTGATGAAATGCAAAAAGACCGAACCACGATTATTATTGCACACCGTCTTAGCACCGTTCAAAAAGCCGATAGAATTGTAGTATTACGTCGTGGTGAGATTATTGAGCAAGGCTCACACCAAGAATTGCTAAGTGCCAATGGCGAATACGCCAGTCTCTACAATCACCAATTCAAAGATTAGTGATTAAAAGTACGAGGCAGACTTTGTACTTTTAGGCCTTGGTTACGATCATTTTATGTTCAAGCATGTCTTTCATGGTGTAGCCAATACCACCAATGCCATAACCTGAATGTTTGCGCCCAGCAAACGGCATCCAATCGACTCTAAAGGTGGTGTAATCATTAATCATCACCGCACTGGCTTCGAGTTTTTTTGCCACATCCATCGCCACTTCGACGTCATCACTAAACACAGAAGACTGGAACGATACATCTAAACTATTCGCATCTTTAATCGCATCATCTATGCTTTGATAAGCGTACACACAAACAACCGGGCCAAAAATCTCATGCGTTGATACTTTCGAAATTTTAGATGGGTTGAGCAAAACTGTTGGTTCAAAGCTCACGGCATTAATGCGTTTTCCTCCTGTAATAAGTGTTGCACCTTCTTTAATGGCTTCATCCACCCAGGCCTCAATTCGATCCGTTTCTTTCGGTAGGATTAACGGGCCTAAATCACTGTCTTCATTAATGGCATCACCCACCACCTGCTTGGCGGCAACATTGGCAATTTTTTGCGCCAACGCTTGCGCTCTGTCTTGAGGTACGTACACACGCTGTACGGAGACACAAACCTGACCTGAATGGTACATACTGGCTTTTACCACACCATTAATAAATCCATCCTCATCAGCATATTCAGCAAAAATAAGTGGCGCTACACCACCGTGCTCTAGGGCGCAGCGCGTACCCGGTGCTAACTTAGACTTTAAATACCAGCCAACTTTTGCTGAGCCAATAAAACTAAAAAATGCAACACGCGAATCAGTAACGAGTTTTTCTGAATTTTCAAGATTGGTTAATGCTACCTGCACCCAGCCTTTTGGCAGGCCCGCTTGCTCTATTAATTCAGCCAAACGTAAACAGCACAATGGCGTAACAGATGCGGGTTTAATAATTATTGGGCAACCTGTAGCAATGGCTGGAATAACTTGATGAATGCTTAAATTAAGCGGGTGATTAAAAGCACTGACTGCGACCACAACGCCAATCGGCTCCAAAATAGTAAATGCCTTATGGCCAGCGCCTGCAGCGCTTAAATCCATAGGTATTTCAACACCTTTGCTATTTTCAATTTCAGTAATAGCGATGTGTATACCGTTTACTGCACGCGTTACCTCAACACGTGCATCCCGAATTGGCTTACCTCCCTCATTAGCAATTAAACGAGAAAAATCTTCATGTTCAGCATCAACCAATTCAGCCAATTTTTGCAATATTTGGATGCGCTCATATACTGCCAAGCAACCTGATTGATGAAGTGCTAGCGCTGTAGATAGTAGGTTATCCACCTGTGTGCTGTCATGCATTTCTAACTCGGCTAATACTGCACCAGTATAAACTTGATTAACAATTAGTTTTTCTACTGCCATGCGTCTACCCTAGTAATCAAATTGTTTTAAGTCATTCAGTAGTGTTTTGGTATTTTGTGAGTAATCAATCGGTAAATCAATCACATGCACACCACCCGTATTAAACGCTTTTTCCATTGTCGGAATTAACTGCTCACATTGTTCTATTCTGTGCCCAATCGCACCATAACTCTCAGCATATTTGACAAAATCTGGATTGTTAAAGTCCAAACCAAAATTATCCAATTCTAGAGCGGCTTGCTTCCACTTAATCATGCCATAGCCATTATCATTGATAATCAAAACAACCAGATTAAGCTTTAATCGTGTTGCAGTCTCTAGCTCTTGTGAATTCATCATAAAACCACCATCACCACACACCGCCAATACTTGCTTGTCTGGATACATTAAACTACATGCAATAGCTGATGGTAAGCCAGCACCCATCGTTGCTAAAGCATTGTCGAGTAATAAAGTATTAGGCTGATGGGCGTGATAATGTCTTGCAAACCAGAGCTTAAACATGCCGTTATCAAGTGATACAATGCCGTCATCATTTATCACCTTGCGCACATCAGATACCACTCGTTGTGGCAACATTGGGAACGAATCATCATCATCCAAAGAGTGAATAGCAACCTTAGTTCGTTGACGAATTTTATCCACCCATTGCGTATTACAGGCATAACAAGTATCGAGATTCTCACCCAGTCTAATCACTGAATTACCAATATCACCAATCACCTCTACTTGCGGATAATAAATATCTTTAATCTCGGCAGAGTGGAAATTAATATGAATGACTTGCTGCTCGTCCCCCTTCATAATAAAAGGGGGCTTTTCAACAATATCATGACCCACGTTAATAATTAAGTCTGCTTTTTTAATGGCTTCATGCACATAATCTTTGGATGAAAATGCGGCCGTACCTATAAAGTTATCATTAGAACCACTCAGAACACCTTTGCCCATTTGCGTATTAAAAAATAAGATACCAGTTTTTTTAATAAAATTAGACAATGGTTGTCTAATGTGCTTTCTATTAGCGCCAGCACCCACTAGTAATAACGGTCGTTTTGCAGATTTAATAACCTTGGTTGCTTTCGAAATCGCCTGATCTGTGGCAAATACTCGATGAATGGTTTGTTTTGAAAAAACATGCGGATTGTCAACCTCTTCTCTGGCAACGTCTTCAGGCAATTCTAAATGCACCGCACCTGGGCGCTCTTCTTCGGAAATCCTAAACGCACCACGCACCAAAGATGGAATCTGTCCGCCGTAAGATATTTGGTCAGAATCTTTAACCAAAGGCTCCATCATTCTGACAATGTCTAACATTTGAAATTTACCTTGTAAGCCGTCTTTAATCGGCTTCTGCCCAGTAATCATCACCAGTGGCATCGCGCCAAGTTGCGCATAAGCAATGGCGGTCACTAAATTAGTTGCTCCTGGCCCGAGCGTTGCCAAACACACACCCGACCTGCCCGTTAAACGACCATAAGTCGCCGCCATAAAGGCGGCGGCCTGCTCGTGCCGAGTAAGAATAAATCTAATGGATGAATTTCTAAGTGAATCAAGAAGGTCAAGATTTTCTTCACCAGGGATGCCAAAAATATATTCAACACCTTCGTTTTCTAGTGCTTTTACAAATAGATCAGATGCCTTCATTAATACCCCAAAAGTATTGTTTGAGGCTAGGATACCATATTTTTTACAAGTGAGCTATGTTAGACGTGATAACGCTTTGCCAGAATCTAGAACTTCTCTGGCCATCTGTGATGCATCCACTAATGATTCGGCTTTTTTAGTATGCCAAAGTACCAAGCTGGCTGATAAAACTAGACCGTCATAAAACATACCTTGTTCACCAGAAAGTGCGGATTTACCCAGCTTAACTGTATAGTCCGCCAACTCGGTAATATTTTGATGCACATCTAGCTCGCCTGGAAATGAGATGGCGCGCATGTCTCGCTCAATCCCCAATGATGCCGGATCAATATCCACACGATCCTGCTCATCCGTGCCTTTATAAGAAATCATTAATCCTTTTTGGCGTAGTGACGGGATCACCCCACCCTCAACGCCGCGAATTAATAAAGCACTATCGACACCCGACGCTTTAACCAAGTTTGCGTAAATTGGTGGGTAAGGTTTATGCACATAACCCAAAATAGCGTGCGTGGTTTTGCCGCGTAATGGCGCAATCAATGTCTCTACTGTATTAACAACGGTGCGCTTAATCACACGATTACGCAAAGAGACAATGTTATGCAAGCCCTTACAATAACTGGCTTGATCTATATATGACCAGCCAATATCAGGGTTTTCTATTCTTGCTTTCGCCTCGGCCGTCGAATGATCAACACTCAAGCCTAACGCCTCACTAATATGGCGGTGGGTTAAGCCAAACTTAGGTGAAACACTGTCTAGCCCATGAATAACCGTAGGCAAGCCAAGTTCAGCTAATAACGGTGGTAAAAAAGACGAAATGGGAATGGATCGATTATATCCACTGTATGGATCACCTAAATCTACCAAATGCTCGACATTTACAGTTTGCTTATCACTCTCAGCTAAAATAGCCGCCAAGATACCTTCATTTTCTTCCATGGTTTCGCGCTTCATACGTAAAGCAATTAAGAAAATAGCCGATTGAACATCATCAATCTCGCCACGAAGCACCGCTTGCATGCCGCCTTTGGCTTCTTCAAAATCAATATTCTTACTCAAATCAGGGCCGGTGGCAATACGCTGGATAATGGATTTCATTAATGCTTTAGAATCTGTACTCATAATTAAATCTCGATATAAATTTGTTTGTTTTCTTGTTTAACTGGATAGGTCTGCATATTCTCGACATCAACCTCTGACGAATCGCCTGTTTCCAAGTCAAAACTATAGCCGTGTAATGAACACTTAACTCGATCGCCCTTTAAACAGCCCAATGTAAGTTTGATGTCCTCATGTGGGCAACGATTTTCTGCACAATACAAATGCCCATTATTCAGGGTTACAAACAAATCTTTGCCTGCTACTGTGATTTCTACCATTGTGCCTTCTTTAGGCGCTTGATCCAAAACCTTTATCCAAGAAGGCATTAAAAAATCCTCCAGATACTATTACTATCAAGGGCTGATGAACATTGATTTAATTGTTGCTGATAGCGCTTGGCATTCTTTTCTACTTTTTTGGCGACTTCCATCAACCAAGGTTTTTTCTTGTATGATTTTTTATTAAAGCCACCATGACCTTCATGATAAGCCAAATATTGATGATAAGCATCAGACTTAGCAATGCCTGAGCGCTTTGAAGATTGATCAATATACCAGGCAATAAAATCAGCTGCATCTTCAAAATCGTCGCGATCTGCGGTGTAATTTCCGGTCTTTAATTGGTACCATTCCCAAGTACTATCGACTGCTTGCGCGAAACCATAAGCACTTGTCGGCCGGAACCAAGGCACAACACCAAACAGTTTTTCTCTGGGTGGTTCGGCATCAGAAGCAAAATTTGACTCTTGATACATCATCGCGAGCGAGACATGCGCAGGTGCACCGTGTTTTTTCTCAGCCGCTTTAACCGCTCGATACCAACTGACTTCTTCATCCATCAGCGTACAAATATTATTCACTGTAACTGCAGGTGTTGAAAAACAGCCGCTCAATAACAGTGGTAATAAAAACAGACTAAAGAATTTTTTCACTAGCCTACAGCGGTTACAAAAAATACCTTATAAATAACCACAGCTTGTGCGATAAACAAGAGGCTTAATGCAAGTTTTACAGCGGTGGTGGTGGTGGAAGTTGATTCTGACGGGCTAGCCACTTCAGAACCACCCTCTAGCTCAACGTTAGTTGCCACCAAGCCCTTTTCAGATTCTTCTGCAATGAAAATAACACGTGTATTTGCCTTTAAACGTGACTTATTAAAAATATTTTTCTGATGAACAAAATATTTTTCATCATCATCACCCGTAATAAATCCATATCCTTTGGTGCCAAACTGGGCGACTACGCCTTTTACTTTTTTTGCCATTTTTTTACTCTCCGGTCTTGTGCAAACAATAAGTTGCTTTTTCAATAAAATCTACGCCAGCGCGTAGAAACTTAGGCTCATTTTCAATGTCATTAAAACACTGTAATTTCTGACATTCGAACCCTTGACTAAAAAGTGAAGCCACTTCCGCCTCATTAACGGCAAAAGGTGGCCCACTTATTTGTGATTGCGGATAATTTAAGGTTAATAACAACAACCGACAATCTGTTGATATTATAGAGTATAAATGCGCCGCATATTTTTCTCTTAAATCAACTGTTAAAGCGACTAACGCAGCGCGATCATAGACCGCTGAAACTAAGGTTAGCATCGACGCTTCCAAAGAAAAATAATCACCACAATATAGCGTAATATTTTCGCCTTGATACACTTGAAATTTCTCAGTTTGATTGATTGTATAAGTCCTATTATTCTCATCAAAAAACTGTTCAATGGCCAATTGGCTCAACTCAACGCCAATCACCTTAAAACCTTGTTCAAGTAAATAAAGCATATCACCACTCTTACCGCATAAAGGTACAAATACCGTGTCGCCAGACTTTAACTGTAAACAATCAATAAATTCAATTAATTTAGTATTTACTTGCTCTCGGTGCCAGCCAATTTTCCCCTCTTTCCAGCGTTGTATCCAGTCAGTCATCCTCAATCCTTAAGTTATAATAGGCAACATGCAAATCAAACGACCAAACCGTAAGACCGTTATGAAATTTATGATGGTTATTTTAGCTATTTTTGTCATCCGTGCATGGCAACAACAAGATCTTACCCAAGGCATGACCCCTGGTTTTAGCTCTAAAACACTAACCGGCGAAGTTATGAATTCCAATCCTCTGCCTGACCAAGCTATTTTGATTCATTTTTGGGCAACTTGGTGTCCGGTTTGCGAAGTAGAAAATGACAACATTCAGGCTTTATCTAAAGACTATAAAGTACTTAATATTGCGATTCAATCAGGTACTAATGAAGACATTATAAAATACGCTGAAGAAAACAAACTTAAACTGGACAATATCATCAATGACCGTTCTGGCTCTTTATCCAGACTGTTTGGTGTTAAAGGTACGCCCAGTAGTTTCTTTATTAACACCCAAGGTCGCATACAATTTGTTGAAGTGGGCTACACCACAACACTGGGTTACCGACTAAGGTTGTGGTGGGCTGGACTTTGACAGATGACTGGTCTAGGGAGTTAGATTTTATTTTTGAGCAGGATTACTATCAACAGCTGCTTGAATTTCTAGAATACGAATCCACCCACAATAAAATTATCTATCCGCCTAAAGATGAAATTTTTAATGCCTTTAATTTAAGTAGTTTTGACAATACTAAGGTCGTTATTCTCGGGCAAGACCCTTATCATAATGAAGGGCAAGCGCATGGTTTAAGCTTTTCAGTGCCTGATGGCATTACCATTCCACCATCATTGAAAAATATTTATCAAGAACTGGAATTAGATCTTAATATCAAACCCAGCAAAAATGGAAATTTAACCCATTGGGCATCACAAGGCATACTGCTACTCAACAGCGTACTCACGGTTGAAAAAAACTCGCCAGCATCGCATGCTAAATCCGGCTGGGTTAACTTTACTGACACAGTGATTGATATACTCAATGAAAAGAAACAAAACTTGGTATTTATATTATGGGGCGCATATGCTCAACAAAAAATAGAGCAGATTGATCTGAATAAACACTTAGTTTTAACGGCTGCACACCCTTCACCCTTTTCTGCACATAAAGGTTTTTTTGGTTGCAAACATTTTTCTCAAACTAACGAGTACCTTAAAATGCATAATCTACACCCCATTAACTGGTAACCATGAAACTAATTATTGACGATACTTGCTATGCCTATAATGAAATTTTTTCTCAATTTGGTGAAATTACTGCTATGGCTGGGCGCGATATTAACGCTAAATCCGTTAAAGATTCTGACGTTTTAATTGTACGCTCACGTACCAAAGTTGATCAAGCACTACTCGAGGGTAGCTGTATTAAATTTGTAGGCTCTACAGTCGCTGGGCTTGATCATGTTGACCAGCAATACCTTAAGGATAACAATATTCGATTTTTCTCAGCACAAGGTTGCAACTCGATGGCAGTGGCTGAATTTGTGATTAGCACGATTATCAATCTAGCTAACAAGCATAACTTTAATTATCGAGAAAAAACCTTAGGGATTATTGGTGTGGGTAATGTTGGCTCGCGCTTAGCGGCAAAAGCCAAGCTTTTAGGTGTCAAAACCCTGCTTAACGATCCTATTCGTCAGGATAATGAAAATTTGCCAAATTTTGTTGATCTTGATACCGCGTTAAGTGCTGATATGGTTACTTTTCACACGCCGCTGACCTTTGACGGCGAATATCCGAGCTTCAAGTTGCTAAATCAGGCTAATTTTCATCATATTAGTGACAAAACCATCCTTTTTAACGCCGCAAGAGGTGGTGTTATCGATGAAGAAATTTGGGAAAAAACCCAAACGCTGGAAAATATCATTGATTGCTGGGAAAACGAGCCAAATATTAACCAAAATCTACAAAAAACGGCCTATTTAGCCTCTCCTCATATCGCTGGACACTCAGTTGATGCTAAGTTTATGGGTAGTTTCATGGTTTATGAAGATTTATGCAGCTTTACTGACCAAAAACAACGAAATAGCATCAAAAATTTAATAAATCCGGGTGTTTTAGTGCTAAATAGTGATAATTTACTTGATTCTATCAATGAAATTTACAATTTTAAACAAGACACAGTCGCAATAAAAAATATTGAAAATTTTGAAATTTACCGTAGAAACTACCCAATTCGTTATGAATGGCCACACTTTGACAGTCGCATTACGCTGCCAATTGTGTCAATCTAGCCACCTCTAACGATTGACTTTATCTGGGTAAATGCCTCTTTAAAAGTCGTCTGTTTAATCACAGCAATCAACGCTTTAACGTCAAACTTATGATGACGGTCTGCCATGACACCCATTTGTGGCATATCAGCTAATCCCGTCTCAATTGCATGTTCTTTGAACTTATCATTCTTCCAGAAAAAACCACCTGGCATCGTCGTTGGAATCACCAAGGCATAGAATAAAATCCTACCCAAATATGCTGAAACTAAGACAGATACAAAACTCATAGCAAGCAATAAAGCACTTGGCTCCATTATTAACCATACCATGATAGCCATATTAACACCTAACAGCGTATTGCGCATCTGGTAAGTTTTACCAAATGTCGTTACCTGCTCAAAATAAGAGGCTTGACTTTCACCAAATTTTTTCACATCTTGGCGATGAACAATATGTCCAATGCTTTCTAAGACCAACCCTAACATAGCAATCGAAGCAATTTGCATAATGCCCGCATCGCTCAATCCAAATGGCATTAGCAATAAACCAAATACCAAACTTCCAAGACTGAGCGCTGTGCCGTAAAAAGCACTGCCTGTTTGCCAATGATCCCAAAATGGTCTAGCTGGTATACGGTAAAGCTTATACATATAGTAAGAGCCTAACGCAAAGCCGATAATTGTAACAGCATAAGCAAAATATTCAAATATTTTCAATCCTGTGATTTCTACAAATAGCATCATCATCAAACCAATGACAAACAAAGTCACACCTGCAATTTCTCTACTAACTGGAGACCATCGTAGATTGTAATAACCACGATAGAAGAATTGTGGTTTACCTAAGTGTAAATTAAGCTTAATCAAACCATAGGTTAATAGAATTAATAATATTGCAATCATTGGAATCATGCCATTACCGCTGGTTGATTTTACTGCTCCTAAATTTAATAATTGAGATGCAATAACCCACAATGTTGCACCCATCGCTGCTTGACTACACAAGGTAAAGATAGCGTGTGCATTCTCATGAGAATGCAATAATTTTTGCATACCCCAATATTTCTTAGATGAATGCTTATCAATATCGACAACAGATTTAAATTCACCATTATCTTGTTTGTGATATTTAATTGGCATACCGTCAGGTCTGGTCATATCTCGCTGTGTATCTTTAGTTTGTTGGAAACGGATATTAGGTTGGGTAATTTTAGGATCTGGAAAACCTGGAATCGAAACTTTTGCTTGTTCCCTGTCCTTAGGTAGATTTTCAATCACACCAAAATCTAATGCATTCCCCAAACAAGCAGCAACACAAGCAGGCTGAAGACCTACTTCAAGACGATCCACACACATATTACACTTACTCACTTGACCTTTTACAGGGTCTAGTTGTGGTGCATTGTAGGGACAGACCCATGTGCAATAACCACAACCAAAGCAAATATCTGGATCTTGTAATACAGCGCCGTATTCTGCAAATTTAGTATACGCTCGTGTTGGACAACCCTTCAAACATACTGGGTCATCACAATGATTACAAGCCATAGAAAGATTAAGACGTTGATAATTAGGATAAGATCCGCCTTCAACAAAGCCAACTGAACGGAATGCTATATGATCAGGAACGTCATTTTTTTCACTACAAGCTGATTCACAAGCATGACAACCAATACAATTATCTGCATTAAAGTAAAAGCCATGTTGCTTGTAACGATTTGGATTATCTCCGACACTACTATCGCCATTAATATTTAGACTCTGATTACGCAGAGGGCTGTCATCACTGGTTTTTTCTATCGAATGGCCATAGATATTCTTCTCTTTGGTTTCTTTATCCCATAAAAAAGCATTTTTTGGTTCGTCGTCTCTCACTTTCCACATAATAGTTCCTAATATTCTCTCATTTCCATACTTAACTGTGCCGCTGATTTTTGATCTTCAATGGTCTCAATCCTTATTGCTTGCTGTTTATATGCTGGCTGTCTTGAATAAGGGTCTAATAAACCAAGCGTTAAACGATTTGCGCAATCATGAAAATGGAATGGTAAAAACACCATATTCTTTGCTACACGATTAGTAAACTTGGCCATTACAATTGCATCTGATCGTCTAGATACTAATCGCACATAGTCACCATCCCTAGCGCCAATTTCTATCGCCAAATCTGGGTTAATTTCAATAAATGGAATCGGGCTAAATTTATTATTGTTGGCCACTTTTCCAGTTTTACTACGGCCATGCCAATGCTCGACTAGACGGCCAGTATTCAACCAAATTGGATACCTTTCATCAGGCACTTCGTTATTATCAACAAATGGCAACGGTATGAGTTTGGCTTTACCATCCTCAAATCTAAATGTCGTGTCTTCTGTATAGATACGCTTACCTCCTGCTGGGGGTTGCTCTCCATTATCTGCCTGTTCTTGGGTATATGGCCACTGAATACCACGATTCTTTTCAATTTTGTCATAATCCATGCCTGAAATATCACACAAACGGCCTTTAGATAGGACCTTCATCTCCTCAAAAACCTCGTGAGTTTCTGTCGGAAAGTTTACCTTTCCTTCGGTATTAAAACGTTTGGACATTTCATTGAAAATCCAAAAATCTGGCTTCGAATCACCATTTGGCTCAATAATACCGCGTACTATATTGACTCGTCTTTCAGTATTGGTCATTACGCCAGTTTTTTCTGCCCACGTACCTGCGGGTAAAAATACATTGGCATATTGTGCACTTTCAGTATCTTCGTAACAATCTTGCACTACACAATACTCTAGCCTCTCCATTGCCTTTCTAATTCTGGCTGTATTAGGTAAAGAAGACAATGGATTGGTGGCAATTAGCCACAACGCTTTAATTTCACCGGTTTCAATAGCTCGGAAGATATCTGTTTGCAACATACCACGCTTAGTTGGTAAGAAATCTACATCAATATTCCAGAATTTAGCAATATCGTCTCTATCCTGAGGATTCTCTAACGCACGATAATTCGGCAAGCCTGAGCATGATGACCATTCTCGGGTGCCCATCGCATTACATTGGCCAGTAATCGACAAACTTGTACCGCCTGGTATACCGATATTACCGGTAATAAGCGCCAGATTGTTAATACCCACTACACCATCAGATCCATGCGTAGATTGATTAATACCCATGGTCCAGATTTGCATTGCTGCACCTGCCTTAGCAAACAGTCTGGCGACCACACGAATGGTATCTTCGTCAATACCGCAAATTTTAGCCGCAGTCGTTGGGTCATACTTATCGACCTCCGCTTTCAGTTCGTCATAACCATTGGTATTTTTCTTAATGTAGTCTTCATCTTGTAGTCCTTCATTCAGAATCACGTGCATCAATGCATTTTGTAAAACAATATCTGTACCAGGAGTGACGGTGAGATGTATATCTGCACTCTGAGCAAATATGGTGACACGTGGATCAACGACAATGAGTGGAAAATTACGCTTTTCTTGCGCTTCTTTCATTCTCCAATAAATAATCGGGTGTTGTTCAGGCAAGTTTGAACCCCAAGCAATTAAACAGTCTGTATGTTCAAAATCTTCATAACACCCTGGCGGGCCGTCTGAGCCAAATGAGCGTTTATAACCAGATACCGCTGATGCCATACAAAGTGTGGTGTTGCCATCATAATTGTTGGTGCCAATCAAGCCACGATTTAATTTTCCTAAAGTATAAAATTCTTCACTCAACATTTGACCTGTAGAAATAATCGCTACAGAGTCACGACCATATTTAGCTTGAACTTTTTTAATATTATCAGCCACGTCATCTAGTGCTGTATCCCAGTCAGTCTGTTCAAATTCTTCATGCCAGTGCTTGCGAATCAACGGCTTATCGCCACGTCCTGCTGAAGCAAACAATTCATGTTCCATAATTCCTTTAAGACATAACTTGCCACGATTTACATCAGCGCCACCCACACCCCTGGAAGAAACTGCATGGTTCTCTTTATTAAATCCTATTTCCATAGAGCAGCCTGTAGAACAATAACCACAAGTGGCATATTTCCATTCGACAATCTTTTTGTCAGTAATCTTGATCGGGTTTTTTTGAGTTCTATTGAGTAACATTGATCTATCCTAGTTAATTTCTATTTGTACTGAATATTTAAGTCAGTATACAATTTAATCATAAACTTTAACATATCGCCAAATATTAAACTACCAATGGAGAATATAGCCATCATATACGGTTCGGCAATACCATTGTTGTATGCAATTATAAGCCCAACAATCAACCAGCTCAAAGCTCATACTGTTTATAAATAAAATTTATCACCTTTATTCTTTGTCAGGCTTATAAATTAATATAAACCATGCCTGATTCTACTTTTGTTTCAAAACAGGCTGTTGAACCTTTATCAGCGCCTTGTGCTTCCCCATCTTCCAAATTAATAACCCAGTTGTGTAACGGACAGGTTACTTTATGGCCATGAACAATACCCTCAGACAAAACCCCGCCTTTATGCGGACATGCGTTATGCACAGCAAAAATGCTATCATCTCGAGTGCGAAAAATGGCTATTTCCGTTTCATCTGTACGAAACACTCGTGATCCCAATACTGGAATACCATCTAACGCTACCACTTCTTTCCAATTTGACATAAATACTCCTTAATAATTATAGTGTGATCACTTCAAACTGATGGCTTTGGGCACCTTCTGCACGCTCTTTCCATGGGTCATCTTGTGATTTTTCTTGAGAAACTAAGAATCTAGCGTTTAGCGCTTTTCTATTATCTTCATCATCGACCAATTGTTCAGTAATAAATGAAAGGCCAACACGATCAATCCATGGCGCTGTCCTCTCTAAATATAGAGCATCCTCACGATAAAGCTGAATGTAAGCGCCAACATATTCAATCGCCTCTTCTTCACTTTCAACACGGGTTAATAAATCAGTTACTCTCACCTTTATACCGCCATTACCACCAACATGGAGCTCCCACCCTGATTGAACTGCCACCAAGCCAAAGTCCTTAATAGTTGCTTCAGCACAGTTTCTAGGGCAGCCTGATACAGCCAGTTTAAACTTGTGTGGCATCCACGATCCCCAGGCTATTTTTTCTAACTTAATGCCCATTGCCATAGAGTCTTTAGTACCAAATCGACACCAGGTATCACCTGCACAAGTCTTAACTGTTCTCAAAGACTTACCGTAAGCATGGCCAGAAACCAACCCGCCTGCATTGAGATCTTTCCATACTTTAGGCAGGTCTTCTTTAGTTACACCGAATAAATCAATACGCTGTCCACCCGTCACTTTCATGGTTGGTATGTTGAACTTATCCACCACATCTGCAATGGTTCTAAGTTCAAGTGGTGTGGTAACACCACCCCACATTCTTGGTACCACAGAATAAGTACCATCTTTTTGGATATTACCATGAGAGCGCTCATTAATAAATCTTGATTGTGCATCGTCTACGTAATCAGGATTGGCGGCTAATAAGTAGTAATTAACCTCAGGTCGACAAACATGACAACCATCAACATTTTCCCAGCCCATTCTGGCAAATACTTCAAATACCGTTTCAAAATTATTGTCGAAGATAAAATCATGAACCTCTTGTTTGGTGTGATCTGTACAGCCACAAATCGGTTTTTTCTTAGGTGATTCTGAATATTCTCCACCCAATGTCGAAGCGATTAATTGCTCTACCAGACCTGTACAAGAACCACAAGAACTGGAAGCCTTAGTGTGTGCACGCACATCTTCTAAAGTGAATAAATTTTGTTCATTAATAGCATTAGTAATATCACCCTTGCTGATGCCATTACAACCACAAATCTCTGCCGAATCATCCATGGATGCAACCATGTCTAACGGGCCATGTCCGGAGTCACCTACGTGCGCCTGACCAAATAATAAACGATCACGCATGTCGGCAATATTGTTTTCATCTTTCATTAATTGAAAATACCATGATCCATCAATAGTATCACCATACATTACTGAGCCAATAATCGTGTCATTTTCAATCACAATTTTTTTATACACGCCTCTGGCAGCATCTTGAAAAACTAAATCTTCACTATTTTCTGTACCCTTAAAATTACCAGCAGAAAAAAGATCGATGCCAGTCACCTTTAACTTAGTAGAAGTGATTGATCCTTCATATATGCCAATACCGTATCCTGCCAAATGATTAGCACAAACTTTGGCCTGTTCAAATAATGGCGCAACTAATCCATAACACAGATGACGATGCTGAATACATTCGCCAACTGCATAAATGCTTGGATCATAAGTCATCATAGTATCGTCTACTACAATACCGCGCTCACAATAAATACCAGATTCTTGCGCTAATACAAAGTTTGGTCGGATGCCGACCGCCATGACCACTAAATCTGTATCCATGGCAGATCCATCTGCAAACTCAATTTGTTTTACTCGGCCACTATCATTAGCGATTAGTTTTTGCGTTTGAGATTCCATCTTGAAGCTCATGCCTCGCTCTATAAGTGATGTTAATAACATTTGTGAAGCAGTGGAATCAAGTTGCATTTCCATAAGGTCTGCAAGTAAATGCACAACAGTAACATTCATGCCTTGCTTCATTAAGCCGTTAGCCGCTTCTAGCCCTAATAAACCACCACCAATCACGATCGCATTTTTGTGACTCTTGGCGGCATCAATCATTTGATCAACGTCAGAAATATCTCTAAAACCAATCACACCATCTAAATCATGGCCTTCAATTGGCAGGATAAATGGGTTAGAACCTGTTGCAATTAATAACTTATCATAATCATAACTATTGCCTTTATCATCCATCACGGTTTTGCTACTACGATTAATACTGGTAATCGTGCTATCAGTATGCAAGGTAATGCCATTGTCTTTATACCAATCTAGATCATTAATCATGATCTCATCAATGGTTTTTTCATCTGCCAATACTGGAGATAACATGATACGGTTGTAATTGCCATATGGCTCACTACCAAATACGGTAATATCAAATTTTTCTTCGGTAATTTTAAATAGCTCTTCTAAGGTTCTTACACCTGCCATGCCATTTCCGATTAATACTATTTTTTTCATATCTACTCCTAACGTACTATCAATAACAATAATAATAATATATTAATTGCAAAAGACACTGCGACTAATACTTTATATTTCTTAAGTGTAAACTCGGGCTTTTCAGCAGTTTGCACTGTTACTAAAAATGTTGAATTTGGATGTTCCAAATCAAACAAAAATTCACTTAAAGCCTCGTAACGACTTTTATCATCTAGATGGCAGGCCTTATGAATCGCACCATCTATCC
>DQNX01000068.1 GCA_015658965.1 Gammaproteobacteria bacterium | reverse complement strand
TTTTCGATATCAATATAAAATTTACCCTCGCCTTCGTGATCTGTCCATGCCTGTGCAGATTCCACTACTATAATTCTTAAGTCGATATCGACTTTCTTTTTGATGGATAATTCTTGAGAGCAGAAATAATAAAGATCTTTGGCTAATTGCCGTTGAAATTTTGTACCACCTTCAATATATATCACTCGCCAAAACGCTTGTCCAAATAAGCCATAATGTCAGATGACTCATACATCCAAGCAATATCATTACCTTGTTTGATTCTCAAGCAGGGCACTTTAACTTCACCACCACCAGCCAAAAGCTCAGCGCGGAACTGACCCGCTTGTGCATTGCGAGTTTCCATTGATAAATTTAAGCGCTTGATGGTTCTACGTGTTTTAATGCAGAATGGACAAGCGTAGAATTGATACAATTTTAAAGATACAATTTGCTGATCAACATCAGCCTGTTCTGCTTCTGTGCGTTTTATTTTTTTTGGTGAAAAAATCCAGTCAATTAATACGATTAATCGACCCAAACCTTCTCTCATTACTTTGATTAAAATTTTCATTTTTCCTCTATTGTATTATATGCTGTTAATGTATTTTCTAATAAGGTGGCGATGGTCATTGGCCCAACACCGCCAGGCACAGGCGTGATCCATGCGGCCTTATCTTTTGCCAAAGCAAAATCCACATCGCCAACCAAACTGCCATCATCGAGTCGATTAATACCGACATCAATAATGATTGCACCAGCTTTAATCCAATCACCTTGTATCAGTTTTGGGATGCCAACTGCCACCACTAAAACATCGGCCTGTCTGATTTTTGCAGATAAATCTGTGGTTTTACTGTTACAAATAGTAACGGTTGCACGTGCATTTAACAACTCCATCGCCATCGGCCTGCCAACAATATTTGATGCGCCGACCACCACGCAATTTTTACCCACCAAGTCAACCCCTGTTGTTGCTAACATGGTCATCACCCCTTTCGGGGTACAAGGGCGTAAATAAGGCTTGTTTTGCATGAGTTTTCCAATATTCTCGCTGTGGAAACCATCAACGTCTTTATTGGGATTAATCGTCTCAACTACTTGATTGGCATCTATATGACTCGGCAATGGCAATTGCACCAGAATGCCGTCAATTTTGTCATCTTTATTCAATCGTTCGATTTCGGCTAATAGCTCTGCTTGAGTAATGTCTTCAGGTTTGTTAATTTTCTCAGAATAAAAACCTACTTCCTTACAAGCATTGTCTTTATTGCGCACATATACGGCAGAGGCAGGGTCATCACCGACCAAAATAACCGCCAAACCCGGCTTTCGATCAAGCATCGCAACTTGATCTGCAATGCTGATTCTTAATTGTTTTGCAATTTGTTTACCATCAATAATCATTCTAACGCCTCTCTAACCTTGTTTAAGTCCTCGATGGTATCCACCCCAAAACCCGTAGCAGCACAAGCAGGTGCCACATGAATATCAAACCCTTCATTAAGCACTGTGAGCTGTTCTAGTTTTTCCACTTTCTCATAAGCCGAACTGTCCATGGTTAAATACTGTTTAATAAAGCTTGATCGATACGCATAAATACCAATATGCTTAAAACATAAAGACACATCAAAATCAGTCTGCTCTCTAAAGGCGGGAATGGGTGAGCGAGAAAAATACAGGGCTTTGCCAAATTTATCAAACACCACTTTAACGCAATTCTCGTCTAAGTATTGATCATGGTCAATAACGTTTTCACACAAAGTAGCCATCTGCATATCACTATTGGTTAAATTATTAGCCACTTGTTCAATCACCCTAGCATCCAACATCGGCTCATCGCCTTGAACATTGACAATAATTTCATCATCAGCAATTGACAACTTCTCTAAAACCTCAGCAAGTCGAGAAGTGCCTGAAGTATGGTGCTTGCCCGTCATGCAAGTAATGGCACCAAAATCATTAGCAACAGCTTCAATGCGTGTGTCATCTGTGGCAATAATCACACGAGATGCGCCACTCTTAATGGCATTTTCGTAGGTGTGCTGAATCAATGGCTTGCCGTGAATGTCTTGAAGGAGTTTTGCATTCAAACGAGTAGATGCATAACGTGCGGGAATAATAACAGTGAAAGCCATTAGCTTATTTTTCGGGCCTCTTCAATCAGTAAAACAGGGATACCGTCATTAATCGGATAAGCCAAACCACTGACTTCACAAACCAATTCATCGCCCACTTGTTTGAGTGGCGCCTTGCTTTTTGGGCAGACTAGTAATTTGAGTAATGCTTTATCGATCATAATTTACTTGTTAATTCAGTCAAAAAATCGTCGCTTAATTCAGCTTCAACATGCAAATACCACATTTTATCTGTTGCGAACTCCCTACATTTTACACAATCCTTAGCGGTCATAAGAATAGGATAATTGTCGTCAAAATTAAGTTCTGAGCGAATGAAGGCATGATGGTCAGCAAATGCATGAGATTTTGTCTTAATCCCAAGACTCTTTAACGTATCAAAAAATCGCTGTGGATGGCCTATACCTGCCACTGCGTGACAAACTTGTTGATCAAAAAAGTCGAGTGATTGCTCCTCATCGGTTGCCACGTTAACAAACATAAAGGGCTTTAATATTGACGTAACCTCGCCCGCACGATGTGCACCATTATTAATGACAAAATCAACGGTTTTCAACCTTGACTCCGATTCTCTGAGTGGGCCAGACGGCAAGAAAAAACCATTACCAAAGCGTCGCTTGCCATCGACTACAGCAATCTCAACTTGCCGACCCATGGCGTAATGCTGTAGGCCATCGTCGCTCACAACAAGATCAACCTCGTGGTTATTAATTAAGTCTTTAACCGCTTGAACACGATCTGTATTTACCATCACTGGCACTTGTGTTTGTGTGGCGATCAGTAAAGGCTCATCGCCTGAAACACTGGCCTGTGTATTTTCACCAACCAGCAAACTGCCTTGATGATGCAAACCACCATAGCCCCGCGACACCACACCTACTTTCTTACCTTGTTGCTTGAAATAATTAACCAGTGCAATAACGACAGGGGTTTTGCCGCTACCACCCACCGTAATGTTGCCGACTACAATCACATTTGTACTAAAATTGACTGTGGTCAAAAGGTTTGTTTGATAAAGGAATTTTCTAGCACGAGACAGAAGATAAAAAATACCTGAGACTGGTAATAACAAATAATTAATAAGTCCGCGATTATCTAGATTCATATTTATGCAAAAATCTCTAAAAAGTTATTCCACCTTTAAAGTGCTAATTATGACAAAATATCAGCACAATGAGTATTGAATTTAACATTTCTAACCAATATTTACGTTCAAATCGTAAAGAAGGCTTTATTTCTTTTATTTCTGGCGTGTCCATGGTCGGCCTGATTCTTGGTGTAATGACGCTTATTACAGTTTTATCGGTTATGAACGGCTTTCATCAGGAATTAAGAGAGCGCATTTTGAGCGCTATTTCACATTCATATATCAGTGAATACGGCAATAATTTATCCGATTGGCAATCTGTACAGACAACAATCAACCAACATGCTCAGGTTGTCAGCTCTTCCCCTTATATTGAAAAATATGCCTTATTAAATACGGCTAGTGGCGCTCAAGGCATTAGCGTTAGAGGTATTATTCCAAAATTAGAAAAACAGACATCTATTTTGCTAGACAAAATGAAACAAGGTAATAGTCAACTAGCCAAATCTGACATTTTAATCGGCTCTGGACTGGCAACCCGATTAGGTGCTACGATTGGCGACAAGGTCACCCTACTAACACCTGAGCTATCAAGTAGTATTATCGGTATCCAACCGCGTTTCAAGCGCTTTACCGTGAGCGGAATATTTGATGCAGGGATTAATGAGTATGATAATAATCTAGCTTTTATTCAGCTAGATCAGGCGCAAAAACTGTATTCCATGAAAGCCAAAGTTTCGGGTATTCGACTCAAAGTTGAGGATTTATTTCACGCCAAAAAAATTACTCAGCAGCTGGTTAAAACACTAGGTAGAGATCAGTTTTATGGCGTTGATTGGACCCAGCAAAAAGCCAATTTCATTAAAGCGCTTAATCTTGAGAAGCAAATGATTGGCATTATTCTATCGCTGATCATAGCGGTTGCTGCCTTTAATATTGTTTCAATGATGGTGATGGTGGTAACTGATAAACAAGCCGATATTGCCATTCTCAGAACAATTGGCATGACACCCAAACGCATTGTAAAACTGTTTTTCTATCAAGGCATTACGATTGGCGTTGTTGGCATTACCTTGGGTGTTATTTTGGGCATTGCTCTGTCGCTCAATATTGAATCTGTCGTCAGTGGCATTGAATCCATACTGGGTTTTCAATTTTTTCCTAAAGACGTGTTTTATATTAATCGTTTCCCCTCCCAGATTCATTTAAGTGACGTGGTCAAGGTAACGATTGGCGCCTTTATTTTGGTTATTTTGGCCTCAATTTATCCAGCAAAACGCGCTGGAAAAATTGAAATTTCTACAGTGTTAAATCATGAATAATTTAATTGAATGCCAACAAGTCAGCTACCACTATAACAGTGGCAAGCTTCAAACATCTGTACTCGAAGCGCTGAACCTAAGCATCGCCCCAGGTGAATCGATTGCCATTCTAGGGCAGTCAGGCTGTGGAAAGTCCACTTTACTTAATTTACTCGGCGGAATAAGCCAACCGAGCACGGGCCAAGTATTTTTAAACAATAACAATCTAGGCGAGTTAAGTGAAGATAAAATTACCGAGCTTCGCGCCCAACATTTAGGCTTTGTGTATCAATTCCATCACTTGTTAAAAGATTTTAGTGCCCTGGATAATGTGGCCATGCCACTGCTTATACGTGGCGACAACAAACAAACTGCTTTAATGTCAGCTAACAAGTTGCTTTCAAAAGTTGGATTGCAAAATAGACTTGACCATCGACCTGCACAGCTTTCTGGTGGTGAGCGTCAGCGTGTTGCTATTGCTCGCGCTTTAATCACTAAGCCCAGTTGTTTGCTGGCTGACGAGCCAACGGGTAATTTAGACACTAAAAATGCAGCTGATATTTTCAAGCTTATGATTGAACTCAATCAAGCACAAAACTCGGCGTTAGTGATTGTCACCCATGATGAAAAAATTGCACAGCAAATGCAACGCGTGTTGGTTTTAGAAAATGGGCGACTTAGCGAAGTTTAGAATTCGTTCTGACGAGTGTGTTGTTATTGTCCACATAGCACAACCTTGGTGCGTAATTTTGAAGTGCTTGTTCATCATACTGGGCATAAGCAGCAATAATCAATAAATCACCTACAGCGGCTTTGTGCGCAGCCGCACCATTCACAGAAATAACGCCCGAGTTCTCCTTGCCACGAATAGCATACGTGGTAAAGCGATTGCCATTGCTAATATTGTAAATTTGGATTTGCTCAAAAGCACCCATACCAGCAGCATCTAATAATACACCATCAATTTCACAAGAGCCTTCATAATCAAGCTCACTGGCCGTGGTAGTAACCCGATGAAGTTTGGCTTTTAGAAAGGTTCTTTGCATACTAACCAAGGAACTGAATCATAATACCGGCAGCAATTGCTGAACCAATCACACCGGCGACATTAGGACCCATTGCATGCATGAGTAAAAAATTATGCGGGTTAGACTCTAGACCGACTTTATTTGAAACACGGGCGGCCATAGGTACCGCGGAGACACCAGCAGAGCCAATGAGTGGGTTGATTTTATTTTTACTAAACAAGTTCATGGTTTTTGCCATGATAACACCACAAGCTGTGCCAATTGCAAAAGCGATCATGCCCAACACTAAAATACCCAGAGTTTCAGATTGCAAGAATGAATCCGCCATTAGTTTTGAGCCAACGGCCAAACCTAGGAAAATGGTCACCGTGTTGATCAATGAATTTTGAACCGTATCACTTAGTCTATCAACCACACCTGACTCTTTCATTAAGTTACCAAAAGCAAACATACCTAAAAGAGGCGCTGCATCTGGCAGTAATAAAGCCACCAACATTAATAACATGATTGGAAAGATGATCTTTTCAGTTTGAGAAACCTCTCTGAGCTGCACCATCTCAATTAGGCGTTCTTTTTCTGTGGTAAGCGCTCGCATAATCGGCGGCTGAATCAGGGGTACCAATGCCATATAAGAATAAGAGGCGACTGCAATGGCACCCAATAAATCAGGTGCTAATTTTGAAGCCACGTAGATACTGGTTGGCCCATCTGCGCCACCAATAATGCCAATCGCTGCCGCATCTTTTAGACTGAAATCAAAAATACCCAATGCGGTCAAACCAATCGCTCCCAGTAAAGTTGCAAAAATACCAAACTGTGCTGCAGCACCCAGTAAGAGTGTTTTAGGGTTGGCGAGTAGTGGGCCAAAATCTGTTAAAGCGCCCACCCCCATAAAGATAATCAATGGAAACGCGCCGGATTCAATTCCAACAACATAAAACACATGCAAAATACCACTACCCTCGGCAATGCCCGCACCCGGAATATTGGCCAAAATCGCACCAAAACCAATGGGTAATAATAGTAATGGCTCGAATTTTTTAACAATCGCCAAATATAAAAGCAACATACCCACTAACAGCATGAGACCTTGTCCTGGCACCATTTGGTTTAAGCCAGTATTGCTCCAAAGTAAATTTAATTGATCCATGCTAAATTATGCGAGTGTTATTAAAGTTTGGCCTACAGTTACCGTGTCGCCTTCTTTAACGTTGATATCGGTAACCACGCCGCCTCGAGCCGCTCTGATTTCGGTTTCCATTTTCATGGCTTCTAAAATAACCAAGACATCCCCTTCAGCAACCCTCTGATTAACGGACACCATTACTTTCCAAATAGTGCCCGAGAGTGGCGCACCAATTGGCTCGCCAGCAGTGGTTGGCACATCGTCAACAATCTGCTTTTCAGTCAGTGCTGGTGCTGTAGCATCTGATGCTGATTTCATTGAAGTAACATCACCACCGGCGGATACTTCAACTGTATAAGAGGCACCTTTAAACGATACTGTGTAAGTGCCTTCTTCTTTTTCTGGCTGCGTATAAGTGTCATTGACTTGTGGTATTGGCTCAAAGAAATCAGGGTTACTTCTGTTTTCTAAGAATACAATACCTGCCTGTGGGAACAGGGCATAAGTGAGTAAGTCGTCAATTTTGTTAGTCGCCAAAGTAATGCCTTTATCGGCAACAACTTTGTCAAATTCTTGCTCAAGAATATGCATTTCTGGTGCAATGTTATCTGCAGGCCTACAAGTAATAGGCTCGCCACCTTCTAATATTTTTGCTTGTAAAGCTTGGTCAACAGGTGCTGGTGTTGAGCCATATTCACCCTTCAATATCCCGGCTGATTCTTTAGTGATGGTTTTATAACGTTCACCAGTCAACACATTTAGCACAGCTTGAGTGCCCACAATTTGTGACGTTGGTGTGACCAGTGGAATATAGCCCAAATCTTTACGAACGCGTGGAATTTCAAGCATTACCTCATCAATTTTATCTGAGGCATTTTGCTCACGCAGTTGGCTTTCCATATTGGTCAACATACCACCAGGCACTTGTGAAAGCAAGATACGTGAATCCACACCTTTAAGTGAGCCTTCAAACTTGGCATATTTACAACGAATCGGCCTAAAGTAGGCATCAATTTCTTCCAATTTTTGTAAATCTAATCCTGTTTTTCTTGGGCTATTTTCTAAAATAGACACCACAGAATTTGTCGCGGAATGTCCGTAAGTCATACTCATAGAGCCAATTGCTGTATCCACACGATCAATACCCGCCTCAACCGACTTGATGATTGTTGCAGTAGAAAGCCCGGTGGTCGCATGTGCATGAAGCTGAATAGGAATATCGACGGCTGCTTTTAATGCTTTGACCAAATCATAGGCAACATAAGGCTGTAACAAACCTGCCATGTCTTTAATACAGAGTGAATGAGCACCCATGTCTTCGATCTCTCTGGCCATATCGACCCATGTTTGCATAGTGTGCACCGGACTGACTGTGTAAGAAATAGTCCCTTGCGCATGTTGACCGAGTTTAATGGTTTGATCTGTTGCTGTTTTAAGATTGCGTATGTCATTCATCGCATCAAAAATACGGAAAACGTTCACACCATTATCAACACAACGGTCAACAAATTTACGCACGACATCATCACTATAATGGCGATAACCTAATAAGTTTTGCCCTCTAAGCAACATTTGCTGAGGTGTGTTTGGCATCACAGCCTTAATCTCACGAATTCTATCCCAAGGGTCTTCGCCTAAATAACGAATGCAAGAATCAAACGTTGCACCGCCCCACGACTCCACTGACCAATAGCCAATTTTATCAAGCTTGTCTGCAATCGGTAGCATGTCGTCAATACGCATGCGGGTTGCAAATAGGGATTGGTGTGCATCTCTAAAGACAAGCTCAGTAATTTCTACCTTTTTGCCTTCTGAATTATTGGATTTTTTAGTGATATCTCTTAAAAACTTTAACATGGTCTTTACGCCCCCCTATGCATCTTGATGGCTTGCTCAATCACGAACTTAGCCTCTTCGTCCATTTCGTCTTTTAGGCTTAAATTGTCGCTATGATGCACATCATCCTTTGGTGACGACTGCTTGTTCATTTTTTGAATTACAACAGACATTAGCTTGGTTACAAACACCAGCAACGTTAAAAACAAAAATACAAAACCCATACCAAACAGTGTGAGGGTTATTGCTTCTGCTATTAAGTCTGTTTGTTGTTCCATATTATTCTTTGTCTATTAATTTGGTACCGATGGACGGGGTCGAACCGTCACTCCCGAAGGAACTGGATTTTGAATCCAGCGTGTCTACCAATTCCACCACATCGGCAATAATTAGTTTTACTTATGTCTAAAGGTAATTCTACCCTTGGTCAAATCATAAGGTGTCATTTCTACGGTAACTCTGTCACCCGGTAGAATGCGAATATAGTGTTTGCGAATTTTCCCAGAAATATGGGCCAATACACTGTGGCCATTTTCCAATTCGACTGTAAATGTGGTATTTGGCAGTTTTTCTTTAACCACGCCCTCTAACTCAATGTAATCGCTTTTTGACATTTATTAACTTTATCTCAACTTAGTAAATTGGGGTTATTTTACCCGATTACAAAGGTGTTAGTATTAAAAGGGAAGAGCGATACTTTTATTCAAATAAGCTGAGACCTTTGCATGAATAGGGATGACTGGCAAAGTGCAGATTTTATTAACTTGGGGGTGGTATTTTGCTGATTACTCATATTCATGCAAAGGTCTCAAGCTATAATTAGCGTATTTTGCATCAACTTTAAGCACCAATGAAAACAAGTTTTGAATTTTTTCCACCAAGAACCGAAAAAGGCAAACAAACTTTGGCACAAGTTCGACGTAAATTAAGCACTATTAATCCAGAATATTTTTCGGTAACCTTTGGTGCTGGTGGCACCACGCAAGAGGCCACACTTGAAACCGTATTAGACATTCAAGTCAATGATGGCATTCCAGCAGCGCCGCATTTATCGTGTATTGACTCTGAAAAAAGTAAAATAATCGAAATGCTTGATCAATATAAAACCGCCGGTATTAACCGCATTGTTGCATTACGCGGTGACATTCCTTCTGGTGTACGTGATATTGGTGATTTTCATTATGCCAATGAATTGGTTGAATTTATCAAATCCGAATACAACGATCACTTTCATATTGAAGTGGCGGCTTATCCCGAAGTGCACCCACAAGCTAAAAACATTCAAACCGATCTTGAGCATTTCGCCAATAAAATCAAAGCCGGCGCAGATGCGGCTATTACTCAATACTTTTACAATGCTGATGCTTATTTTAGATTTAAAGACGAAGTCGAAAAATTGGGCGTCGATGTGCCAATTACCCCAGGGATTATGCCCATTACTAATTACACGCAATTGGTTAGGTTCTCTAATATGTGTGGTGCGGAAATCCCTAAATGGATTTTAGAAAGACTCAAACTCTACGAAGATGATTTGGAATCTTTGGCATTATTTGGCACTGACGTTGTCTCTAATTTATGTCAAAACCTTAAAGACCAAGGGGTAGATAGCTTTCACTTTTACTCAATGAACCGAGTTGAGCCTTCACTATCGATTGCTAAAAATCTAGCTTAGTGCTGTTGACTCACCCATTTTTGCAGCTGGTGCATGTAATCTTTGTCGTCTGAATGGCAATGTTCTTCAAGAATCGCCAAACGCTCGGTCAACTCTTCAAACATATGTTCGTAATGTTGGTTTTTAATTTCCTCTTTATAAATCCTATTTTTTAAAGTGGCAATGGCATTCACATAAGCCTTTTCATTTTCAGTATGTGCAGCGTCAACTGACGCTGATTTGTACACAGCATTGTCTTTAATTTGCTGCATTTTTTCAATGCGTTTGTCTTGTTCAGAGTGTAAGTTAGCTTTTGGATAGGCCAACCTAAGACTGTCTATGGTGACATAGCCCTCATGAGTTTGTAATTTTCCACTGTTGATTTGATCCTGAATATCAAAACGACTAATACCCAACATTTTTGCAGCTTTGGACACGCTTAACTTAACCATTATTATCTTCTCTCCCCAGAAAGCAAGCTATTTTTGACAAAATAACTAGGTTATATCCGTTTGTCAAGTGTATTAGTGTTTTAAGAAATAGATTTTATCGCCTGCATAAGCCCCTCATCATTGGTTTGTGGTGCAACCCCAACCCGATTAAAACCCACGGATTGCGCATAGGTTTTAATCCGTTCACTTAATACCACCAATGGATACTGCTTAATAGCTTCCAGTGCATTTGCATTCATTTTATTCACCATTGTTATTAAAGTTGATAAATTTTCAACACTGGTCACCGTGATAATGCCTCGATCATCAGCCAAAAAATCAGCCAGTGATGTTTGGTGAAAAGCCTCGATGGCGCATTCGATACGTTCATAAACTTCAATATACTCAACCACATTGTTTTTTCCAAGCCCTTCTCTGAGCGTTTCTCGACCGCCCTTGCCTCGAAAAATCAAAATCTCTTTATCCGAAAGTGCCTTCACTTTGCTCATTGCCAGCAACGATTCGCTAGAAGCTTTTTCTGGTGGAAAGGCATCAACTTCAAATCCAGAGGCATTCAGTTTTTTTGCCGTGGCCGCGCCCACAGCAAAAATTTGATCATGGCGATGATCTAAAGAGCTTAAAGCCTCTAAGCCATATTTCACCGCATTCGCGCTAATGAAAATAACCACATCATAACGCTCTTTTAAAGGCACACTTTTTAAGGCCTCAATTCTTAAAGTTGGAAATAATAGTGCTTGATAGCCCTGCGCACAAACCAATGCTTGCAGTGGCTTAACTTGGTTTAATGGGCGGGTTAATAAAACATTCAAAACCCTAACAACTCAGCAATAATACGAATTTTATTAAGTGCTTCACTCTCTGCAAACTTGCAAATCAATAAAGTTTTGGTGTTAATTCTCGACACTTGCTCAAGATAAGTGCGTATTTGCTTTTCATCCAAAACCTCTGCAGAATATAAAACAGGGTACTGGTTAAAACTCAGGGTTTTATCAACAACCTGAGCCTCTTGTAGACCAAGATTCAGAGATTTGGATGACTGAAAACAAACTTGGTAACCTTCTAACAAATCCATCACCGCTTTCTTCGGTGTCTCATCCACTTCACAAAACAAAGTAAAGTGTGACTGATAATCTACCACGCTGGCTAGTAATGCCGTTAATTGGTCTGGTGCTGTTAATTGTGCTTGTTCGATTGATAACACCAATTCGAATTCTTCATCGGAATCTTCCAGCGCTTCAAAAATTTGATCTAGATCTTCATCGGTGTCAATGGGTAAAGACAAGGTTTTAAACGCCGTAGAATAATAATCAAAACGCCATTCTGGTGGCAAATCATCCGGATAAAAATCATCTTGCAAGTCCAAACCACAACGGCCAATTAAAAATTCTGTTTCACTCATAGGTGCTCAATCCATTTATAATAGGTAAAAATTATTTAGTCTAAAAACATGCCCGATATTCTACTACCAATTATTGCTTTATTATCAGGATTTGCACTTTTAATTTGGAGCGCAGACGAATTCACCGAAAATGGGGCAAAAATCGCCAATATTTTTAAGGTCTCACCGCTGATTATTGGCCTTATTATCTTTGGCTTTGGCACCTCTGCCCCTGAAATGTTAGTTTCTGGATTGGCCGCCATGGATGGCAATACCGGTTTAAGTATCGGCAATGCGATTGGCTCTAATATTTTTAATATTGCTTTAGTATTAGGTATTAGCGCCATCGTTACCCCCATTGTAGTGCACGAAGACATTCTTAAAAAAGAGTGGATTTTCTTAATGGTTGCCACACTTTGTGCAGGTTTATTATTAAGTGATGGATATCTGGACGTGACGGATGGCCTTATCCTATTGTCGCTTCTGGTTTTATTTTTAGCCTACACGCTAAAAGAGGCACAAAATAAAAAACACCACACATTTGAAGACCTTGAACATGTTGTGGATAAAAGTCAAACCAAAAAAACCTGGATTATGCTGGTGGTTAGTTTAACCGTGCTTATCTCTAGTGCAAAATTGGTGGTATATGGTGGCGTTGAAATCGCAAAATTCTTCCAAATATCTGACTTGATCATCGGCCTAACCGTCGTGGCACTTGGTACCAGCCTGCCAGAGCTCGCAGTTTCCATCAGCAGTGTTTTGAAAAAACAATTTGACATGGTGGTGGGTAACATCATCGGCTCAAACCTTTTTAACACCATTGCTGTATTAGCAATACCAGGGCTTATTCACCCTTCCAATGTGCCCGAAGAAGTGCTGAGCAGAGATTATCCAGTGATGTTATTATTGACTGTATTGCTGTTCGTAGTTTCGTATAAATTTGGCAAAAAACACATCATCAATCGCTTCGAAGGCGTTGTGTTAGTTAGTATATTTGGCTTCTATATGTGGCAATTATTTTGAACTTTGTACTGGCAAGCGAAAAAGAAACAACGCAATTTTCACAACGCTTGGCACAATCTGCAAAAAAAAATAACGACGCATTAGTGATTTATCTTGAAGGTGATCTGGGCGCTGGAAAAACCACATTTGCCAGAGGCTTTATTCAAACCTTTGGTTTTGATCGAGTCAAAAGCCCTACCTACGCCTTGGTAGAAAGTTATCAAAATGACGACATCAACATTCACCATTTTGATTGTTATCGCCTCAGCGACCCAGAAGAGCTGGAATATATTGGCATTCGAGAATACTCAGGCCCAGGCCACATTCAGCTGATCGAATGGGCTGAACTGGGTAAGGGTGCCATTGAGCCTGCCGATATGATCATCAAAATTAGCGGTGAAGATCAAGCAAGAACCCTATCAATTAGTGCTCACAGCAAGATTGGTGAGTCACTCTTAAACAGTTTAAAAGTATAAATTATAACCACCACTACTTTGGTTATAATTCACTAAAAGTAATTAAATAACGATAAAGTTCGGATTTAAATCACTAAAAACTGTTATTGTGAAATATAAAACCCTCATTCTTAACATTTCCTAAATTTTTATGTCGGCATTCAAACAAGCTAAATAACAAGGCTATAAATCAATTTTTTGCCACTTTTAGCTGGGTTTTAACAGGGGTTTAAGCAAAAGTGAGGAGGGTCTTAACTACCCCTTTAAAAAGAAAATCCAATCATTCTTATCGCACCCCAAGATTATTTCCTCGCTACGCTCAGAGCAAATGACGTGTTAAAAATCTTAACTGTTTAATCAAAGTGGGTTTTAAGATTTAGTACAATGAGATCGGAGCGATGAAGATTTGTTTTTAGGACGGTCTCTTTTTGGATACTTTTTCTGGTTGTCAGAAAAAGCGTCAAGACCCAAGTGAGTCAATCTTTGATTGACAAGAAAGGCTTTAAGTTTTTAAGACTTTTCTGGTGCCTCGCTCTCTTTAGGCGGTTCGTAATTAGGATCGTTAGGATTCATAAAGATAAATCCATAGCCACTTTCAGTGTCGATTTCGTCAAAATCCACCACCATGCCTTCCAGCAGTTCTTTTTGAGAATAAGCCAGTACATATTCAATGCCGTTAGATTCCAAGTGAATGTCATTGCCTGAGCGCTCATCAAAGCCCATTAAATATTGAAAGCCTTCGTCAGTTTTGTCAACTGCAAAACGAATGTTTAACCCTTGAGCATCTGGGTTTTGTGTGGATAAGCCAATTTCTTCGGCAGCGCGTTTGGTAATTGTAATCATGTTGTTTTGTTTTTAATGTCTTTAATAAAATTTACAAATTGTTCGACCCAGTGGTTGCCACCAACATTTCTAAGATGTGAGTAAGTTGCCAGTAGATGATGAACTAAGATGCCGTCGCGTTTATTATCCACACCCACACCGCGTAAAACCTCATAGGCATAATGGGTTTTAGGGTTGATATTTTCTAACTTTGAATAATGAAATTCATGGGCATAGATACGGCCAGCTACCTTGCTCCACGGGTGTTTACTGGTTGGCGATAGCTGTACATAACCTCGGCCAATCGGCTTGGGCGTCATCAAGGTGTCGGCTTCAATCACGCCAACCATTTTGTGTGATTTGCCTTGTTGAGTAATTTGTCGACTCAAATACATCAGCCCACCGCATTCAGCGTAAGTGGGCAAACCCGCTTCAATTTTGCTCTTAATATCGGCTAATAAAGATTGGTTTGCTGATAAAGATTCGAGCTGCATCTCTGGGAAGCCACCGCCAATAAACAAAGCATCTGCCTTGGGTAATTGCGCATCTTGCAAGGTATCAAAATACACCAAATCAACCCCTAAAGATTCAAACGCATTGAGATCGTCTGGATAATAAAAACCAAAGGCACTGTCTTTAGCGACAGCAACAGTTAAAGATTTTTTGACGATACTAAATTTTACTGTTTTTGGCTTAATGACTTTCCGATTTAAACCCTTGATTTTTTCAAGATCTACCTGATCAGCGATGTGCTTTGCCGCACGATTGATAAAAACTTGTGACTCGGGCGTTTCATTAGCCGGCATTAGGCCTAAATGACGCTCATCAATTATAAGCTCTTTAGTGCGACGAATCGCACCCAAAACAGGGATATCGGTGTAATACTCAATTGCCTGAACAAGCTTTGACTCATGGCGATCACCGGCTATTTTATTAAGAATAATTCCGGCAATATCAACCTCTTTGTCGAAGGCTTGATAACCACTAACCAATGGCGCAACACCCCGAGTAATGCCCGTCGCATCAACAACCAAAATAACCGGTATATTAAGCAATTTAGCAAGGTCTGCATTCGCATCACCGCCAGCGACCTTCATGCCGTCAAATAGGCCTTTATTGCCTTCAATGATGGCTAAATCACTTTGGCTGGCGTGTTGCTCATACAGATCAATAATCTGCTCATCCGACATGTTGTAAAAATCTAGGTTATAACACTGCTTGCCACTGGCTTGAGATAGCCAAATTGGATCGATATAATCTGGGCCTTTTTTAAAAGCTTGAACGTTTAGCGATTGTTCTCTAAATGCTGCGCACAACCCTAGGCTGACAACTGTCTTGCCTGAGGATTTGTGTGCAGCAGATAGATAGATAGATGAGGGCATGCCTCAGTATAGTATGTTTTTATTAAGCTTGTTGATGAGAGTCGGCGACTTTATCGGCCAAACTCTCAGGCAAGAAGGGTAAAATCTTCACCAAGAAAGTGACGGCAATCAATGCCACAGCAATACCACCCACACCAAGCATTATTTCAGGCAATGAAGGTGTGTAAGCAGCAATACCGCCATAACCCTCTAATATTTCTTTACCTGGAAACATCTCCATTGGATAAGCTTGACCACCGACAATAATAATGTAGAGTTGAATCACGCCGCCAATTAACACCAAAATTGAAGCCAAACCTAGAGTTGAACGATTGTCCTTAAGTGCTGGATGATAAATCAACGCCATTGGAATCAAACCGCCTAAGACGATTTGCCCCAGCCAAAACAGTTGCGTGTAAATACCACCATCAAATAGAATGAAGTTTTCAACACCCGCGTTTTCAGCTAAATACAAATTACCCAAATGCTTCACCGCGACAAAATACATGACTACTGCAACAAACACACCTAAAAGACTGCCCAAGCGATTCACCACCGCGTCGCCTAGCGGACGCTCTGTCCATTTATAGCTAGCCATTAAGATTAAGATAAAGAAAGCCAAACCAAAAGCAAACGACATAATGATAAACATAGGTGCCATGATAACGGCGTCATAAGCTTGCCTAGCCACTAGAAAGCCAAAAATAGAGCCTGTACCTGTGGTTAGAATCAAACGCCACGAGAATGCCGCCAAACCAGCTTTAGAGGTAAACTTATTCATACGACGTTCAAACATCATCCACAAATACACCGCAACAATCACAAAGAAGCCGTTGTATAAAATAATATTCCAAGCAAAAATTGATTTAAAGTTATATTCAGTCATTGCAATAATCAGACGATCGGGACGACCTAAGTCTAATACTAACACCATCAAGCCACCGGCCAATAGTGCCAACGCCACCAGGCCAGATAAACGTGATAATGGTTTGTACATTTTCTTATTAAAAACAGAGGCAATTGAAGCAACATTTAACGCGCCAGATGCCGCAACAATTAAGAACAAAGCAAACACATGAGGTATGCCCCATACAATACGGTTACTCATACCAGTCACATAATGACCATGGTGTTCCATATAATAAACAGCACCTAATGCCGCTAAAATAAACACGCCCAAGCCAGCAATCAATGCATAAAAACCTAAACTTCTTCCCTGAGTTTCTTCGTAACGAATGTTCATAAAATCCCTAAATTTTGCTACTATTAAATGCCGCTATAACGCACACCAGTATTCAGGTTTAAATCTGCTCTGATTTGTGTACTTTGAACTTTTTTCAATGTTTGGTTAATCTTGCTGGTTGCGTCGTATAAATCACCAAAGATAACCGCATCACTATTGACACTAGCTGCACATGCGGGTGTTTCGCCTTTATCAACTCTATGCACACACAAAGTACAAGACTCTACTGTGCCTTTACCACGTGGCATGTGTTCACGCTGATCGGTTAAATCTTCGTGTACAAATGAACGGGCATCGTACGGGCAAGCCATCATGCAATAACGACAACCAATGCATAGGTGTTTATCTACCAGAACAATGCCGTCTTCACGTTTCATTGAGGCGTTAGTCGGGCATACGTCCACACAAGGAGGCTCTTCACAATGCTGACACATGAGTGGTAAGCTGGTGATTCTACCAGTGGCTTTATCTTTTACTTTTAATTTCTTGACCCAAGTTGGTTTTTGATCGCCCGTTGAGTGCACTTCACCACCCCAGCCATTTTCTTGCTGACAAGCACTGACCATGCCATCAATTTCGACTTCCGTTAGCTTATTGGTATCAATCAACATACCCCAACGCTTTGCATTGGTAACCGGATTTTCGTTTGCATTCGCTGCAAAAGTGGTCAAAGTAATACCACTCGCAATGGTTGCAACACCGACAGCAGTCGCACTACTGGTTTTAATAAAATCACGACGATTTAATGTTTTACTCATTATTTAGTCCCTTTACGTGGCGTTGTACGATGACAACTAAAACAATCAACACTCACGCTGACCTTTTGATGGCAAGTTGAGCAGAATTGATCTTTATCATTTACTGAGTAATATTGATTGGTTTTTTTATCTTTATTGGCGTGACAATTTACACAACCCTTAAGCGAGCCTTCTTTCGTACGTACACCTTCTCTAAGCGTTTTATCACGTTTGTGATTTAAAAACTCAGGGTGCATCATACGAATAACAGAAAGACCATCGGTGTGAAAAATCTTGCCTGAAGCCTTAATACTGCTGGCTTCTTCACCAAGATTAGGATGGCCGGGGTGTCCATGAGCAAAAACATTGCCCACCAATAAAACCATTAATACAGTTACTAAACGATACATATATTTTCTCTCTCGTAAAATGAATCTAACTAATCGCTACCCAGACCCATTTGGATGTAACCAGTTGGGCAAACGTCTGCACAAATATGACAACCAATACACTTGTCATAATCAGTGTCAACATAACGACCGAGTGTTGACTCATCCTTCTTCACTTTAAATACCGCATCTTGAGGACAATACATTATACAATTGTCACACTCAAAACATAAACCACAAGACATACAGCGCCCCGCTTCTTTTTGTGCTTCTTCTGCGGTGTAACCAATAAGGCGCTCATCAAAGTTACCCAAGACGTTATCAACATTAACCATTTTATGATTACGTTTATTACGATCTTCTTCATCAAAGTGACCTAAGAATAGCTCAGTATGAGGAATGATAGAGGCAAATGAACGGTCTTCATAGTTATGAACGGCGTAATCAGCAGTATCTGTCGCTTCACCAGGTGTACCAGTTGAATCGTATTCTCCAGAAGGTGCCAAATCCCACTCGTTGAGTTTTTCCATTAAGTCAAAATAATGTACGTCAACCTTAGGTCGAGCCAATTGATCTTTACCAGCAAGGTAATCACCAATACTCTCAGCAACAATACCAGCTTGGCCAATGGCTGTGGTTAATAAGTGTGGACGAACCACATCACCACAAACAAAGAACCCTGGCTTATTAGGCACTTGGTAGTTTCTGTCCGCATCAATAAAACCACGCTCGTTAAAGAATGAACCGTCAATGCCTTCGTTGTCAACTGATTGACCAATTGCTGGCACAATTAATTCACACTCAACGTCAAATTCAGAGCCTTCAATTGGGGTAGAGCCATCCTCTTCTAGACGCACAAAACGCAATGCAATTGCACGGCCATCTTCGCCTTTAATAACTTCAATTGGGCTTAATTGCCCTTGAATTTCAACACCTTCACGATTTGCATCGTCAATTTCTTCTTGTGCTGCTGGCATGTTATCAATGGTAGAGCGCGTTGTTAGTAATACATCGGCACCTAGGCGCTTAGAAGTATCAACCACGTCATGCGCCGTATCGTTAAAGATAATATTTTCTGGTCTGTCTTTTTCTGGCACGTTTGTGATATTACCCAAACGACGAGCAACAGAGACAACGTCAATAGAAGTATCACCACCGCCAATACAAATTACTTTACCAGTAATATGCTGCAAGCGGCCTTGGTTGTAAGCCTCAAGGAAAGCTACACCAGAGACACAGTTGGCCGCATCACCACCTGGAATTGGTAATGAACGACCGCTCATTGCACCTAGGGCAAATAAAACAGCATCGTAGTCTTCTTCCAATTCTTCAATAGTGACGTCAACTCCTACCTTGGTATTCATTTTCGTCTCAACACCAGTTTCGATAATGCGGTCAATTTCGCTTTTTAAGACGTCACGTGGCACACGATAATCTGGGATACCGTACATCATCATACCGCCTAATTGGTCGTACTTTTCATACACAGTAACTGAATGACCTTGCTTACGTAATTGTAATGCAGCCGTTAAACCACCACAACCACCACCGATGATTGCAACTTTTTTACCGGTAGGCTCAGCATTGAAATTAAATTTAAAACCTTCTTCTATGGCGTTATCACCAATGAATTGCTCGACCGCATTAATGCCGATTGTGTCTTCCACTTCGTTACGGTTACAACCATCTTCACAAGGTGCTGGACAAACGCGACCCATAATTGATGGGAATGGGTTGGCATCCGTAGAGCGCTTAAACGCGTACTCTTGCCAAGAAATATCTCCAGGTGGTTTTTCCATGCCACGAACGATATCTAACCAACCACGAATATTGTGGCCTGATGGGCATGAGCCTTGACAAGGCGGTGTTTGAGCTACATATGTTGGACACTTATAAGTGGTGTCATTTTGGAAAATCTTTTGGTTCCATGGCACTGTACCTAAATCATCGCCTTCGTCCTTAAACATTCTGAAAGTATGGTTATCGCCCTTGTAAGTTTGTCCGTATGGATTTTTTTGCATATCAATTCTCCTTAACTGTTATTCTGTTATTTCTTCAACTGCTTCTTGCATAGCTGAATTATCTGTTTGCGGTTTGTCTAAAATGATTGCTTCACTCACCAACTGGTGAGCACTGACAATCATGTATGGATCAAAATCAAATTTTGGTAAAACTTTGCTGAACTGTGATTTACAAATAGCACAAATTGCTACTAATGTATTAACACCATCAGACTTCTCTACTTCTTTTAATGCTTGCATTCTTGGCATCGCACCTTTAATACGAATCTCCATCAAGTCATCTGTCAATATGCCGGCACCGCCGCCACAACAAAATGTTGATTCTTTAATTGTGCTGCGTTCCATGTCAACATAATTATTACAAACTGCCTTAATCACTTCACGCGGAAGAATAAACTGACCGTTTGGAATGCCACCCATGTTGGTTGCACGAGCAACGTTACACGAGTCGTGGAAAGTAACTGTACGATCATCATTTGCAGACTTATCAAACTTAAGCTTGTCGCGCTGAATCAAATCGTGTGTGTATTCGATAATGTGCTGTGGTTGTGGGTAACGCGAGTCTAATTGGTTTTGTAATTTTAAGCCAAATTCATCTGTCGCACCGGCACCAACACCCGTTAAAGTATTCCAAAAACTATAAGCAACACGCCAAGCATGGCCACATTCACCAACCATCACACGAGATACTTCTAAATCAAGTGCTGCCTTGCGAATACGAAGTGCTGCTTTACGCATAATATCGTATGAACCAATAAACATACCAAAGTTTGCACCCTCAGAGGCGTAAGAACTCATGGTCCAGCTGACGCCATCTTGATGGAAAACTTTACCATAACCTATAAGGCCGTCAATATGTGGCTCTGCAAAAAAGTCAGCCGATGGGGTGATGAGTAGAATCTCAGCACCTTTAACGTCTAACGGATATTTAATAGCAACCCCTGTTTCTTCCTCAATTTCTTCTTCAAGATCGAGTAATGTATCGCGTAATGCTGGCTCAGGCAAGCCAAGGTTATTACCAATAGTAATGGCTTTTCCTAAAATCTGATTACAATATTTTTGCCCAACACCAACCGCATCTAACACTTCACGAGCAGCCATTGAAATCTCTGCTGTATCAATACCATATGGGCAGAATACAGAACAACGACGACACTGTGAACACTGATGGAAATAGTTATACCAATCGTCCAGCATTTTATCGTCTAGCTCTTTAGCACCAACTAATTTAGGGAAATGCTTACCTGCAAAAGTAAAGTGACGACGATACACGCTTCTAAATAAATCTTGGCGTGCAACAGGCATATTCTTTGGATCAGATGAACCTAAGAAATAATGACACTTATCAGTACAAGCACCACACTTAACACAAGAATCTAAAAAGACTTGTACTGAACGATACTTAGATTTAAGCTCGCCCATTTTTGCAATGGCAACTTCTTGCCAGTTGTCTACTTTTTCACCTGGAAAGCCAAGCGGGTTTTGAAATTCTTTCGAAGCTTTAAACGGGCCATCGCCTGCCATAGCCCCTTCTTTGATTTTAGGGATTTCTATATAAGTCGGTAAAACCGGAATATCGAATTCTTGAGCAGCCATATTATTCGTCCTTGCCTAAAGTTTGTTCTAATTTTACTGCGCGCTCTTGCTCTTGCTTCAACGCCCAACCAGAGATGTGACGCTTCTTACGTGCATCATCTACTTGGTTACGTGTTGGGCTAAAGAACATGCCAGGCACGTGCAGTAATTTTGAAATTGGGAAAATTGCCATCAGTACAAATACCAAGAAAAGATGTACTAAGAAATGCACCTCAGTGGGTAAATCTGACCAATTAAAAGTAATTAAGCCTGAAGCAAATTCTTTAACCATGATTATATCTGTATGGTTTGTGGTAAATGTCATCACCGCACCGCTCACACCAATAACAAGCAACATAACCAACATTAAGTAATCTGAAGGTGCTGATATATAACGAATGCGTTCAACAAAAATACGACGACCTATTAAACCAATTAAACCAATCACCATTGCAAAGGCGGCATATTTAAAAGGCTGAACCAGTAAGAATATTTCAGGTAGATCACCTGGCCAAAAATAACGTACGTGGCGAATTAAAACCAGTAATAAACCAAAGTGGAATAACCAGCCAAACAGCCAAGTCCACTTGTTAGCTTTGAATAAACTTTCAAATAAGACAACTTCGCGTGCCATACGCA
>DQNX01000029.1 GCA_015658965.1 Gammaproteobacteria bacterium | reverse complement strand
CTCCCGTCGTTCTGATTCGCCTTCAATTACCCGTGATGTCTCGGGCGAAGGCGTGCAACAAGCCATGCTTAAACTGATTGAAGGTACAGTGGCTTCAGTGCCACCCCAAGGCGGGCGCAAACACCCCAATCAAGAAACTATTGACGTTGACACTTCAAAGATTTTATTTATTTGTGGCGGTGCATTTGACGGCTTGGATAAAATCATCGGCAGACGCGTTGAAAAAGCCACCGGCATCGGTTTTTCTGCCGATGTAAAAGATCTTAATGAAAAAAAGACACTGACTGACTTGTTTGATTTAATTGAGCCAGAGGATTTGATTAAGTACGGTTTAATTCCAGAATTGGTGGGCCGTTTACCGGTGCAAACGGCACTGGGTGAATTGGATGAAGATGCACTGATTCAAATCTTAACCCAACCTAAAAATTCAGTGGTTAAGCAGTTCCAAGAAGTATTTTTGATGGAAGGTGTTAAGTTAAGATTTAGAAAACCAGCTCTATCAGCGATTGCCAAGTTAGCCATTAAGCGTAAAACAGGTGCTCGAGGCTTGCGTTCTATCTTAGAAGACTTACTGCTAGATACTATGTTTGAATTGCCTTCATTAGACGATGTCAATGAAGTGGTGATTGACAAAGCGGTGGTTGAGAAAGAAAAAGCCCCATTAATGGGGTATCGACCCGCCAAGAAATCTAAAAAAGCCAGCTAGCTCATACTCCATTGGAATTATTTGATCGTCAAAAAGAAGCAGTTGGTCAAGGCGAACGAACGCTGTTGGTGTATGTAGAACTGTCGAAGAACAGACAGGCTCACAATGCAATGGACGAACTTGCAGAACTGGCCCAATCTTCGGGTCTTGTCGTGGTTAAAAATCTCAAGGTTAATCGCAATTTTGCCAGTGCTAAATATTTTATCGGCTCAGGAAAAGTACAAGAGTTGGCTGAATTGGTTAAAGAATTAGCGCTAGACTTGGTCGTATTCTCTTCTGAATTATCCCCCTCACAAGAACGCAATCTAGAAAAATCACTCGAATGTCAGGTGATGGATCGTACTGGCTTGATTCTGGATATTTTCTCTCTCAGAGCGCGTTCTTTTGAAGGCAAGTTACAAGTCGAATTGGCACAGCTCAGACACCTTTCTACTCGTCTGGTACGGGGCTGGACGCACTTAGAACGTCAAAAAGGAGGGATTGGTTTACGCGGACCAGGAGAAACCCAACTAGAGACGGATAAGCGCCTGATTGCTGTACGTATTAAAAACATTGCCAAGCGTTTGGAAAAAGTTCACAAGCAACGCGATTTAGGGCGAAAATCACGCATTAAAAACGAATTACCGATGATTGCACTGGCCGGCTATACCAATGCGGGTAAATCAACTTTATTTAATCAATTAACCAAAGCAGAGGTGTATGCAGACGACCAGCTATTTGCCACCCTAGATTCCACCATTAGGCGTGTAATATTGCCGGCTTCTGGCGAAGCGGTGATTGCCGATACGGTTGGTTTTATTCAAAACTTGCCGCATGATTTGGTGGCTGCCTTTAAGTCAACCCTGGAAGAAACTCGACAAGCCAATGTATTGCTTCATGTGGTAGATGCTTCTGACGAATATAACCGTGAAAAAATTGATCAGGTTGAAGACATTATTTTTGAAATTGAAGCGCACAAAATCCCTAACATTCTGGTGATGAATAAAATTGATTGCTTGACTGATTTTAAACCTAGGATTGATCGGGATAAAGAGGGTAGGATTTACCGTGTGTGGATTTCAGCCCATACGGGTGAGGGGATTGATTTTCTTTATCAAGCATTGGCCGAACAGCTTAGTGGTATGATGACACGAGCCAAAATACAATTGGACGTGCAATCGGCTTATATTCGTAGCGAGATTTATAATATTGGCTATATCCACAACGAAAAGGTGGATGATTTTGGTGCCTGGATACTTGAAATTAACGTTACTCATCACTATCTATCTAAATTACTAAACAAACAAGGTGTTAAATTGTTATGGGAACAGAAGTCACAACAGAGTTGATTGATCTAACTCAAGAGAAAGTGCCATTATTACCTTTACGTGATGTGGTGGTTTTTCCGCACACAGTGATGCCACTTTTTGTTGGTAGAAAATCCTCTGTCAACGCCATTACCCAAGCAATGGGCGCTAACAAATATATATTTTTGGTCACTCAAAAAGACGAAAAGATTGAAGATCCAACCAACGATGAATTGCACACAGTCGGCACGCTAGCAACAATTTTACAAATGTTAAAACTGCCTGATGGCACCATTAAAGTTTTGGTAGAAGGTGTGAGACGCGCCAAGATTGAGCGCTTCATTGCTGCGCACGGATATACTGAAGTTGAAGTCAGTGAGTTTAATTTAGAATCCAGTGAAAATGTTGAAATCAAAGCGATGATGCGTTTGGCACTAGACAGCTTTGAAACCTACATTAAACTCAATAAAAAAATTCCTGAAGAAATCTTTAAGCTACTGCAAAACATTGACGATATTGAACGTTTTAGCGATGTTATTATTGCTAATTTAAGTCTTAAGATTAAAGAAAAACAATCCTTGCTTGAGGGTGAACATGCCAAAGACAGGCTTGATAAAATCTTGACGGTGATTCAAGGTGAGATTGATGTGCTGAGTGCTGAGAAGAAGATTCAGTCTCGCGTGCGCAAGCAAATGGAATCTAATCAAAGAGATTATTATTTGAATGAGCAAATGAAATCCATTCAAAAAGAATTGGGCCAGGCGGAAGATGAAAACGAAATTGAAGACCTACAGCTAAGCATTAATAAAGCAAAAATGCCTAAAGCGGTCAAAGAAAAAGCTCAAAGCGAACTGAAAAAACTCTCACGTATGTCTTCGCAATCGTCTGATGCTTCAATCATCCGCACCTATATTGAGAATTTGTGTGACGTGCCTTGGAAGAAAAAAACCATCATTAACAAAGATCTCAAGAAAGCTAAAAAAATCCTTGATGATGATCATTATGGCTTGGATAAAGTCAAAGAGCGTATCTTGGAGCACTTAGCGGTACAAACTCGAGTGACTCATAATAAAGCCAATATATTATGTTTGGTAGGCCCACCAGGTGTAGGCAAAACCTCACTCGGTGAATCAATCGCTAGAGCGGTTAATCGTAAATATGTACGCATGGCTTTGGGTGGCGTACGCGATGAAGCGGAGATCCGCGGCCACAGACGCACCTATATTGGTGCGATGCCAGGGTCGATTGTGCAAAAGATGCAAAAGGTAAAAGTTAAAAACCCTTTGTTTTTGCTGGATGAAATTGAAAAAATGGCCAGTGATTATCGAGGCGACCCTTCTTCAGCAATGTTGGAAGTGTTAGATCCTGAGCAAAACCACACGTTTAACGATCACTACTTAGAAGTTGATTACGATCTATCACAAGTGATGTTTGTTGCAACTGCGAATTCGCTAGATTTGCCACAGCCGTTGTTAGACCGTATGGAAATTATTGAACTATCAGGCTATACTGAAGATGAAAAATTGCAAATTGCAAAACGTCATTTAGTGGCAAAGGCCATGGAAAATAATGGCATCAAGCCAAGTGAGATTGATTTCAAAGATTCGGCCATTTTGGATATTATTCGTTATTACACACGTGAAGCAGGCGTGCGTGGTTTGAGCCGTACCATTAGCACTATTTGTCGAAAAATTGTAAAAGAGGTGGTGCTTAAAAAACGCAAAAGTCGAGCGATTATTAACGCCAAGAGTTTGCCAAAATACTTAGGGATTAAAAAATTCCGTTATGGTTTAGCAGAAGAACACAACCAAGTAGGTGAAGTTACTGGCTTGGCCTGGACATCCGTTGGCGGCGACCTACTCACCATTGAAGCGACAGCTTACAAAGGCAAAGGCAAGCTTAATTACACCGGCCAATTGGGCGACGTGATGAAAGAATCGATTCAAGCTGCCATGAGTGTGGTGCGCACACGTGCAAAAGAGCTGAATATTGCTAACAATTTCCAAGAAAAACTCGACATCCACATTCACGTACCCGATGGCTCTACTCCTAAAGATGGCCCAAGTGCCGGTGCGGCGATGTGTACGGCTTTAGTCTCTGTGCTTACAGGGCGCAAAGTCAAAGCAGACGTAGCAATGACCGGAGAAATCACCCTTCGCGGCGAGATCACCCCAATTGGTGGACTCAAAGAAAAAATGCTGGCAGCTCTACGTGGTGGCATTAAAACCGTCATCATCCCCGATGACAACGAACGCGAGCTTTCCGAAGTGCCTGACAAAATTAAAGGTAAGTTAAACGTTATTAAAGTCAGGTGGATTGATGAAGTGTTGGACATTGCTTTAGAGAAATAACTCAATCAAAGCGACTCTCCGCTCATTTCAATAATTTTCAAATTTTTAAAAAAACCAATATAGACAGTGCCTATATTGGTTTTTAGCCAAATAAAGCCTTCCCTAGTTTTAATCGCAAAGCATGTTAAGGGATTTGTGAAAGCCATCAACACCTTTACCCAAACAGGTATTATTTAAGACAATATCTTTTTGCTTTTCAAGGAAACTTCGATATAATGTTTTTTATCAAGACTTAGATGGTTTAGTGATTATTAACATCTTTGGCTTTGGCTTTGGCAGCGCCTTGGGTCTTGTTTAGTTCAAGGTACATATTTAACTGCATTTAGAGGTTAGACACTTAACTATACAATTTTGGGAAATAAACGATGGAAAATAAAGATATAAGTATTGAGCAAGATCAAAACATAGATCATGGTTCGGCTGCATTTGTTGCTAAATATGCAGGAAGAGACATACAGGCAGGAATTATTACGGCAACAATGGCGATTCCATTGTCTATTGGTATTGCAATGATGTCAGATTACCCAATCCAAGTGGGCTTAGCGACCGTTGCTTTTGCCTCCTTTATTGGGTTTTTATTCGCTTGGTTTCGCCCTGGAAACTTTATTGGAGCACCTGGTATTGCAGCAGGTTTAGCGCCAATTCTTGCAATAGGTGTCGCTACTTTTGGCTTTGAGAACATGGCCTTCATTATTTTTATGACAGCAACCTTTCAAGCGCTAATATGGAAGTTTGATTGGCAGCGTTATCTCTTAAAGGCAGTTCCTCCTTATTTGGTGGAAGGATTGTTAGCAGGTATTGGCTTAAAGATTGCACTGAAGTTCTTACCTTATCTTTGGATGTTGCCAGTTGGCATGGCCGTAAGTGAAGATTTTTGGGCTGATTCACGCGTTCAAGTTGTTGCATTATCTGTGATTGGTGCTATTCTGTTTCTTGGATTGTTTAAAAAGTTTAAAAACACTAAACCAGCATTGCCGTATTTTGCGTTGATTGTACTTGGCATTGTGGCCTCTTTATTTATTGATGTCAGAATGTTGAAAGTGGAAGATGTTGGTTTAAGCATGCGCCTACCTGTACCCGAATTTGATTCACTATATTTGTGGACTTATGCCATTTTCTTTTCGTTGATGCTGGCAGTGGTAGACGTGATTGAGCAGGTGATGAGTAATGCAGCGATTGAAAAAATTGATCCATTAAAACGTCCTTGTAATTCAAATAATTCATTGTTCTCTATCTGGGTATCAAATATGGGTGCTAGTTTTTTTGGTGGCATGACCAATCTTGACGGTCTGGCCAAATCATCCACTAACCGTTTAGCAGGTGCTTATACTAAGCTATCGGTGTTGGTAATCGGCCTTTTGATTACATTCTTCATATTTAACGTTCAGTATTTAGATAATCTGCCTTACTTTTCATTGGCGATTATAATGATATTTGTTGGTATTAAGATGGTGCTAGGCCTGTTGCATGTTGCTATATATGGTCCTTATGCGGTGCTGCTTGCTACGGTTTGTGGTCTATTGGTCTTTCAAGTTGGTATTTTTGAAGGGCTAATCATTACGTTGGTTGTGCATGCGATCATTAGCTATGTGATCTTCTCAAAGATAGATAGTATGCCGCATGCTACTATTGTTGGGAAATATTTTCAAAAATTTAAAGAAGACGAACAAGAAATAAATTGATTGAACGGATAATAGAGGCAGGCCGGAGTTCTCAATTTGTAACG
>DQNX01000122.1 GCA_015658965.1 Gammaproteobacteria bacterium | reverse complement strand
GCTGTACGACAGTTAGATTTAACCGATACGTTCATACCGATATAACCCGTTAAACCTGATAACACAGCGCCAATAAAGAAGCCAATACCAACCGTCACTCCTAGGAAGTAAGTGATTACAGCTAATAATACGACACCAACCATGCCGATCGTTGCATATTGACGATTTAGATAGGCACTTGCGCCTTCTGCAATCGCATCTGAAATCTCTTTCATTTTGTCACTACCTGGCGATTGTTTGTAAATCCAGGTCATTGTATATAAGCCGTATAAAACAGCAATTATTGAAGCCCCGATGGCCATTATTAGTATTTCCATTTCTTTCTTCCCCTTTTTTTTAAAGTTTTATAAAAATAATCCACATTTGATTATAGTGAATAGTGAACGTCATATTCACTTAAACATGATTTGATTGTTAGAAGAAAGATCTTGCCTTTATTTATCGATTTTTTTCAGAGATAGTGTGACGAAATAACTGCTTAAAACTAGCCTTTACCCCAGTACTTAGTTCCAATGCCGTGACCTAGATCAGCCTCAACGAGCCTCGACCTAAGCTTAAGTAATTTCCCAATCAATGCAGGCTCAGCTTTTTCATAGGCTTCAGCATCAGGCGTGCGATTAACAACAACGCCTAGGAGTTCAGTGATGGCATTGCCAATAGAATTTTGTGAGATAGTAACAATCAGTTTGCCTTCATCATTACGATAGATAAGCTGTTTAAAAGCAGGTTGCCAACGGATACTTGAGGCATATTTAGCATCGTCAATGCACTTGTCTCGTACTTTTTTAGCTGCAGATAAAAAACAGTTATTAAAAAGTAAGGTTCTTTCAATTTCTTTAGGAAAATAGGCGTTGTCTGGTACGCCAGAATTTCTACTCGAGACTTGTGCAAAAAAGGTGCGATAGAAATCTAAAAATCCTTTCAGTACCAAGTCATATTCTTTCCAGAAATCAATATTTTTTAAACTATCGATGCCACCTATAACCTCCCAACTTGGTAAGCCCTGAGGATAGCCAGTTAATGTTAGCGATGATGCCTCACCTGCAATTGGTCTTAAAATTTCTAAATCGAGTGATGATAGAAATCCGACATAGACATCATGCATATAAGCGGCAAACAATGAGTGCTGACCACCATCCGTTAAGTTGGGGTTGCTAGTATCAGCCAGTTTCGCATTGCTTAATTCTTCTTTATTGAAAACAATAAAGTGATTATGTAACATTCGGATACTTGGTACGCCTGCTGAAGTAATCGGCCACGTCGCATCTAACGAAGCTTCTCCAGCTAGGATCAGGTGCTTACTTGGGTCTGGGTACTGTTCGAGCATGAAGCCAATAATAATTTGGTTCATGCGATTCCATACATCCCTTACATTGCCAGGTAGCTGTGTACGTCGTACAGGCCTACCCAAAGGATTTAATACACTTTGTGAAGTGTTGTAAATAATAGAGCAATCGAATTCATTAGAATGACCTAAAGCCTTACGGTATAGAAGTAAGTCTTCTGAGTTACTCAGTAGACCGTTATTATCTTTTAAGTCTTTAAGGTTTTCTGGTGAGTTGAAAAACTCATTGGGTTTCATTCCTTCTGGTACATCTAGCGGGATAGGACGGAATGGAACATTGATCTCTCTTGGGCCAACTTTGTTCATATTTTTTTTACTGTAAAAATTTAAAAAAAAAGCTTATGTCATTACGACATAAGCCTCATTGTGTTTTGAAAACTAGGCTTTAGCCAAGGTTTGTATAAACACGATCTCTAACTTCATCAAGTGAACCAACACCATTTGCAGCACCATATTTAGGCGCATTGTCATCTTCATTCATCCAAGATTGGTAGTAATCTACTAATGGTTGAGTTTGCTCATGGTAGACATCTAAACGAGATTTAACCGTTTCTGCGTTATCATCAGCACGTTGTACTAATCCTTCACCTGTAATGTCATCAATGCCCTCAACTTTAGGTGGATTGTAGATAACATGGTAAGTACGACCTGAAGCTAGGTGAGCACGACGACCCGACATGCGAGCAATAATGTCTTCATCAGGCACTTGAATCTCAACAACATAGTCAACCTTGACATTGTCAGTTTTTAAAGCTTCTGCTTGAGCGATTGTGCGTGGAAATCCATCAAATAAGAAGCCATTTTCACAGTCATCTTGTTGAATTCTTTCTTTGACCAAACCAATAATAATATCATCAGAGACCAAACCACCTGCATCCATCACTTTTTTGGCCTCAACACCTAAAGGTGTGCCAGCCTTAACAGCAGCACGTAGCATGTCACCGGTTGAAATTTGTGGAATTGAATACTTCTCACAAATATTAGTTGCTTGAGTGCCCTTGCCTGCGCCCGGAGGGCCTAATAAAATAATGTTCATTTGTTAGTTTCCTTATACTTCGAAAGAAGGCAATTTTTTTGCCGCCATTTCTTTTTTCATGACCACGTAATCTGGCAAGCCATTTTTATATGGAGGGTAATTTTCACCTTCGATTAGAGGTTGTAAATATTCGCGACACGCATCTGTAATGCCAAAACCATCATCAGAGATGTATTCCATCGGCATCATTTTTTCAACATTGGCAATATCTTTTAATTCACCCGAACCAATTTCCCAAGTGTATGGGTTGTTCGATGTGCGGATAATCGCTGGCATCACAGAGTTTTTACCTTCTAATGCCATATTGACTGCTGCTTCACCTAATGCATATGCTTGTTCAACATCAGACTCTGATGCTAAATGACGTGCTGAACGTTGTAAGTAGTCAGCCACAGCCCAGTGGTATTTGTAACCCAGTGCGTCTTTAATGAGGTTGGCCACAACGGGCGCAGCACCACCGAGTTGTGCATGACCGAAGTCATCACGTGTGCCTTGCTCTGCTAAGAATTTGCCATCTGGCCATTTTGTACCTTCAGACACAACAATCGTGCAGTAACCAAATTCTTTAACATTGGCATCAACCTTAGCCAAGAATTTTGCTTCATCAAAATCAATTTCTGGGAATAAGATAACCACTGGGATTGAATCATCAACCAAACCGCCTGCAGCAGCAATCCAGCCTGCATGACGACCCATCACTTCAAGAACAAAAATCTTGGTAGAAGTTGCGCACATTGAAGCAACGTCAAAACTGGCTTCCATAGTAGAAACGGCAATATATTTAGCCACCGAACCAAAGCCCGGACAGTTGTCTGTGATTGGTAAGTCGTTATCAACGGTTTTAGGAACGTGAATTGCTTGAATTGGGTAACCCATTGATTCAGACAGTTGAGAAACCTTTAAACAGGTGTCTGCTGAGTCGCCACCACCATTGTAAAAAAAGTAGCCAATATCATGCGCTTTAAAGACTTCGATTAATCTTTCATATTCAGCCTTGTTCGCTTCTAAAGATTTCATCTTGTAACGACAAGATCCAAAGCCGCCAGATGGTGTGTGCTTCAGTGCCGCAATATCCTCAACTGATTCTTTAGAGGTGTCAATTAAGTTTTCAGTGAGTGCACCGATAATACCGTTTTGACCGGCATAAACGGTACCAATTTTGTCTGGGTGTTTGCGTGCTGTTTCAATAACACCACAAGCTGAGGCATTAATCACGGCAGTTACACCACCAGATTGAGCATAGAAAGCGTTCTTCATTGTCATTCCTTTATAAATTCAAAACACAAAATTATACCAACAGCTGTTTTTTGGCGTATTATTCAATGGTGATATTGCAATATATCTCATTAGGGATAATATGTTAAAATTATGCACATTATTTAATAGAAAATCAAAGGGGTTCTCGATGAAAAGATTAGATCAAGTATTAGCAAGTGATGGTGTGTCAGCAGAATTAGAGCTTGTTGTCAAAGACATTATGGTTGCATGTAAGGATATTGCATACAAACTAGGTCAAGGTGAATTAGCAGGTATTTTGGGCGCAACTGAAGATGAAAACATTCAAGGTGAAACCCAAAAGATGCTGGACGT
>DQNX01000148.1 GCA_015658965.1 Gammaproteobacteria bacterium | reverse complement strand
TTAAATTTAATAATAATTTTTTCACGTTGACTTTGCTGGATATCGCCATTGATGGCTTCGGCAGAAAAACCGCGCGCCGCCAGTTTTTCGGCCAACTCAACGGTTAAGGCTTTGGTTCTTGCAAAAACGATCATAGCGTCAAACTCGACCACTTCTAGAATTCTAGTGAGCGCATCTAATTTTTGACTTAGGCCACCAACTAAACAATATTTTTGAGTAATGGTAGGTGCTGTTTCAGTTTTTGTTTTAACTCTAACCAGTTTTGGTTTGTTTAAAAACTGCTCAGCAACTCGCTTAATAACGTTTGGCATGGTGGCAGAGAATAGCGCGATTTGACGCTGTTCAGGAATGCGTTCCATCACCCATTTGATATCATCAATAAAGCCCATTTTCAACATTTCGTCAGCTTCATCGAGTACGAATGACTTTAATTTGTCGAGTTTTAAGGTGCCTTTTTTAATATGATCCATGACTCGGCCAGGCGTGCCAACCACACAATGTACGCCGCGCTTTAATGGGCGTAGTTGAATGTCGTATGATTGTCCACCATAAATTGGCAGCACATGAAAGCCTTTGAGACCGCGAGCATAAACTTGCACCGCTTCGGATACTTGAATGGCTAATTCACGCGTTGGCGCCAAAATAAGTATTTGTGGTGCATTTAGTTTTAAGTCAACATTGTCTAATAATGGTAGGGCAAAAGCAGCGGTTTTTCCGGTACCCGTTTGTGCCTGACCAATGATGTCCTCACCATTTAAAAGGTGGGTGATACATTGCTCTTGAATCGGAGAAGGGGTTTCGTAGCCGATTGAATCTAAGACGCTTAAAATTGAATCAGATAGGCCTAAACTTTTAAAGGTAGCTTGTGGCTTATCTTCGGTTTTGTTTTCGGTTTTATTTTCAGACATGTGCTTTTATAAGGCGAACAAAGAACGCAATTATACCTGTTGAGGGTTGTGATAATTAAATATAGTAGCTTATTATTATATTTTGAATGTTAGTACCATTTAATTGAACAACCCATTGATGGGATTTGCGCTTCAGGGCCTTGACCTGTTAGAGCCACTTGATTCATCGCATCGAACAAATCACGCTTCACATCTGCTGGCGCAGATTCTTTGCGCGAAGCATCGAGTCGACCTCGGTATTGTAATTCTAAATTGGCGTTATAACCAAAAAAATCTGGCGTGCAAACCGCGCCGTAGGCTTTGGCTATTTCTTGTGTTTCATCGATTAAATAAGGGAATGAAAAATCCATTTCTTTAGCAATCTTTTGCATATTTTTAAAAGAATCTGCCTCGTATTCACTGGGGTCGTTTGACATGATGGCAACGGTATTTAATCCTAACGCTTTTAGCGCCTTAGTGTCGCGAATAATTCGATCAATAATCGACTTAACATAAGGACAATGATTGCAAATAAACATCACTAACAAGCCTTTATCACCCCGGCAACTTTCTAGGCTGTGCAATTGCCCATCAACCCCTTTTAGCTCGAAATTGATTGCAGGCTTATTAAAGTCACAAATTGGGGTTTCAGTACTCACCATGATTTTTCCTTGATTATGGGGAAAAGCCTTAGCTTCCCCGCTTTTATTGTTTAATTTACACTACTATTTTAAATTAATTTTAC